>JAOZHR010000025.1 GCA_026014805.1 Candidatus Bathyarchaeota archaeon
AATCTCCTGCTTTAACGCCCGCGGATAGGTGAAGTTTTTGTCAACGCTAGGGGTCATGAAACCTGATATTAAAAAGCCGTTGACTGGCTTTGGAGGATAAGCTGGTGGTACGCCGATAACCGCCACTTTCTTGTCATGCCCTCCTAAAATGTCCCAAACAGTTTTTTCCTTGATAGAATGGGAGTCGGCGAGCCAAATGTCGTTGTAGGTTCCGGGTTTGCGGTGGCGAAAGCCATAAATTCCAAGTTTTCCCGCGTTTTTGCTTGTAGCCATGACCATCCAAGCGGGAATCGTTATGGGCGGATTCGAACTCTCCATCCTTGCATGCACGCCATCGTCAAGCATTCTTCTTATGTTCGGCAGTTCATCTGCAAATTGGTCAAACAGCAGTTCAGGCGGAGCACAATCCAAGCCAATTACCAAAACCCGTTTAGCTTTCATCTCTCTGCACTCCTATTCAACAAATGGATTTGGGTGCCTCGCAATTACTTCAGCAACTTCAGGACGCATCAACTTCTTCGGTGGAATCTGTCCTTCTGAAAACATTTTCCGTATCTTTGTCCCACTAAAATTAATGTGCTCTTTTTCGCCATGAGGACATGCTTTCTCGTTGGTGACGGCGCTGCATCGTTTGCAGTAGAAGAACGACTTGAAAAACAACAGTGAAATGCCGAGATCTGGAAACTCGTCAAAGATTTTTTGAGCATCATAAGGACCATAGAAATTACCTACACCCGCATGGTCTCTGCCAACAATAAAGTGGGTGCAGCCGAAGTTTTTCCTAACAATGGCATGAAAGATGGCTTCTCTCGGACCTGCATAGCGCATTTCGAAAGGTAAAATAGACATTACTACTGACTTTTTAAGGTAGTAGTTTTTCATCAAAGCATTATAAGCTTCAAGGATTACTTCGTCTTTGAAATCGCCTTTCTTCTTCTTACCAATCACAGGATTTATGAAAACGCCGTCAACAAAAGCAAGCGCAGTCTTCTGCACGTACTCGTGCCCGAGATGCGGCGGATTCCGCGTCTGAAACCCCACAACGGTCTTCCAACCTTTCTCTTCGAATAACACTCTTGTCTCCAAAGGTTCCAGCTTGTACTGGTCATAGGGTCCCTCTGGTTCGTTGATTAAGTCTATTTTGCCTCCCAGAAAAATTTCTCCTAAGCCTTTAGTCATTACCACTCCTGGATGAGCCAAATCTAGTGTGCCAAATGTGTGGTTTGCCAGTTCATCTTTGTCAAAACTGTATTTCTCCTCAAGATGCATCAACGCCAAAGGCTTGCCATGGAAGTATAGTGCCATCTCGTCTCCTTCATCAAATCTCTCAGCTCTGCTCTTTGAAACGTCAAGTAAAACTGGAATTGTCCACGCTAAATCGCTGGGAAGCCGCATCAAATGCAATACTGCTTCAAGTTCTTCTCGGTTCATAAAACCCTCAAGAGGACTAAAAACTCCTTTAGCAATATTTTCGATATCGCTTGCAACTGCATCTGAAACTTCAATTTTCTCTAATCTTACAGCCGTTTCTAACGCTTTTTCCCTTTCTCGTTCTCTTAGAACCCTGTTTATTAGCTTGCCACCGTGTGGTTTTGGCATTTGATTCTCCCCGTCTAGTCAATGTAGCCTAGTGCTCTCAATCTTTCCTTGACTCTTTCTTTGTCTTCTTCGCTGAAGGGTTCTTCATCTTCTTCTTCAGCTATTATTTCTCGCAGCACGTAGGCGACGTAGCTTGAAACTGATGTGAAGCCTGTGTCTTTGATTCTTTCTTCGACTTTTTTGAAGAGGGGTATTGGAATAGAGACTGTGGTGAATTTCTTTCTTTCTTGCTCTTTTTTCTTGGTCATGCTGGTTTCCTCTTAATTATATATAATTACTGGAAATGCCTCTCGCATTTAAAGACTTTCATATCTCTAGACATTATATTAAGTCACAATCCCACAGCTTCAAGAGCGTTGTAAAGTTTGACACCATCAAGATAGTTCCAACGAGAAGATCAAGCTAACATGGGTGCAATGGCTCGCGTAATACCATCAAGGTATGGGTATATCCACAGATTTTAGAAGCATTCCAGTACTTAGGAATACTATCCATATTTCGATCAGTATATGCATGCTTTTCTTTTGGAACGCGTTTTGTTATCCCCGCTGCAATTGGAGTGAGAATAGAAATATTAGTGGTAGATTGATTTTTTGTTTGAGAAGCTTCGCTGACGCCTTGGCGAATAAGTAGCCTAGTGACAGGTGGCCTACTGCAAACGTGGTCTTTACGCTCCAAACGAGAGAATGCTTTCGCTAAAATAATCTTTGTTTCCTAATAAAGCGTATGATTACTGACAGTTACTTAGTGAAGGCATGTCTGAAAAAGTGTGATGGAATGTTTTTTGTTATAATGGTTTAGTTATTTGGTTGGGCGATATGAGTGTGTCTTTCAGCCCTTTATCTCCGATGAACTTTTTGAGTTGTGTGTCTAATGTTAAGAGTTTGAGGTTGAGGTGGAGCGAGGTTGAGTATAATATGTTGTCTATCATGTCCTTGTGGCCCAGTTTCTGTAGTATCAAGGCTTCGTTGAATATTTCAGGGTTTTCATCAACCTTCGTGTATCTGTCAGCTTTCATTATGCTTTTGAGGCCGATTTTGAAGCGTTCTTCGTTGAACGTTTGTGATGTTAAAAATCTGGATGTTACCCATAGTGATTCTAAAATGCTGAATTGTGAATAGTATATTTTTTCGTTTGTTTCATCAAGCTTTTTTAGTCCTTTTGAAACCTCTGTGCCGACGTTTATTCCAAGGGTTGGAAGTATGAATGATGTGTCAAGGAGAATGCTTGGTGTGGGTTGCTTGTTCTTCAATGCTTATTTCCTCGATTTGATCGTGGGTTATGGATGCAAATCTTTCGCCTGAAAGGGCTAGGTGAATAGGGTCTTGGATGCTTTCTATGACTAGTGTGTTTCCAACGATTCTTAGTGATATTTTTTGTCCTTCTTTTAGTCCGAGGGTTTTGACCACGGCCTTCGGTATGTAGATGGCGTATTTTTTTCCGATTCGGGTTTGTATAGTCAGACTCAAGGCTGTTCACCAGGAAAGTATTGGATTGCCGGACTTAAAAATGTTTTCTGGTAACCTGTAAACAGGTTTTTTTGTCTTGAATAGAAGGATGCTTTTGCTCAAGTAATTTCTGTTCTGTATCGAATGAAGAGTGGGGTGAATATTACTGTTGCAGTTATGATTGAGTGGGTTATGGTTCGGTGTTCCACGCCGGGGATTAGTAGGTCTACGTCGGGTATCATTGAGAGTAGGAGTACGAGTGGGAGGTTGACTTCTTGTTTCATCTTTAGATGTGAGCAAAACATATTAGTTTGGTTCGCATAATTGTTGTTTTTGGAAGAAAGTTGTTGGGAAGGTTCTCGTTGTCCGCTGCAAGGGACGTGTTCGCAGCTTGGCCTCCAATATTCAAACTCCTTATTGTATTAGCGATAGTGAATGGATTTTTGATAGCAAACACTGCAAGCACTCAGCTTGTGGTTTTTCGGAACACTGCCATTGTAAAGTCGATTAATATTGGTGTTTATCGGGACGTTGACTGTACAAGCCCTGTGGAAGCTATTGATTGGGGGATTATTGAACCTGGTGAAAATATGACTATAGATGTTTATGTGAGGAATGAGGGAAACTCGGAGTTGGTTTTGTCGATTTGGGCTGCTAACTGGTCGTCGCCTGAGGTGGAGCATTATATGAATTTTACTAGTGATTATCAAGATCAACCAATAGGAGTTGGTGATGCGTTGCCCGTTGCGTTGATTTTGTCTCTGTCTTGGGATGTTAGAGATATAACGGCGTTCAGCTTCGATGTGATAATTGAAACACGTGGGTAGTTGAACAGTACTATTCGCATTCTACGCTAGCGCATATCGTGAATTTGGTGGGTGTCTTCGCATTGGTTAATGTGTGTTGCAATTTTGATAGGGGGCATTCCTGAAACGCTATCGCTGGGAATTCAACCGAAGCATGTTTTATTGCAGAAATCGGTTGAGTCCAGTTTTTAAGGATAAGAAGGGTTATTGCAGCGTAGGGTTGTTTTGACGAGTTAGAAAGGTTGAAAAATTCGTAGCAATACTGTGAACATGAAGGCCATGCCGACTCCGATGGATATCAGTCTTAGGCGGGTTCTTTCGATGACGATGTCGCTGAGGTATGTTGTGGGGGAAGATAAGAGCTCAGAGGTCACGAGTAGGATTATTGCTGTTATTGCTAGCCAGAGTCCGATGTCAGACATTGACAGTGGAAAGTTCATTTTTAGGCTCCTAGGATTTGAAGCCAAACTTGAATGGTTTGGTTGTCGAGTGATACTTCGTCTTTTACGATTGTGACCATTTTGCCGGTGGCTTTGGCTATTGCGCATGCTACGGCGCTTACGATTGGGCATCCGAGTAAGTGTATGCTTTTTAGGTTTTCTTCTCTGCTGTAGAGGTCTTTGTAGGTTGAGTCTACGATTTTTAAGTGGATTGTGTCTTTTTCGGGTTTTATTTCGATTTCTTTGGCTAGTTGGAAGTGTTCGAGGATTGTGTTTGACAGGCTGTCGTATAGTTCGTTGAGGTTGAGACCTGTTAAATCAGTTTTTAGTTCTTTTTCGAAGAGGGTTAGTAGGCCTAAGCCGGGTGGGGCGATGCTTATTCCTTTCGGGTTTTCGAGGAGAAAGCGGCTTTTTGCCATTTCTTCTATGGAGGGCATGCTGGCGTTGCTGTCGGCGGATATGAAGACTATCATGTTTTTGAGGCCTTTGAGGTATTCTGGGAGGTAGATGTCTTTTGGGTAGGGTGGTATGTAGAAGCTTTTTCCTTTGTAGTTGAGGTCCTTGATTATTCGGTCGATTGTTGAGTATGATGTGATTGCGGTGGAGTCTAGGAGGGTGCTTTGGACGTATTTTATGGGTCGGACGAAGAAGAATAGGGCGCCCCAGAAGGTGAGGCCTAAGCCGATGAAGGCCAGTACGGATGAGGTTACATATATTGAGAAGGCGAGGGATAGTATGCCGGGAATTAGGAAGATTATTCCGATTTTGCCTGAAGGGATCCGTCTGGACTTTGTTAGTTCGAGTTTGAGGTTTTCGTTTTCAGCTTGAAGTTGTTTGACTGTTTCTACTAGGTATTGAGTAGTTGATAGCTCTGCGGATTTGTCTTCAGTTTTTTGTTCTTTTGGTGATTTTCTGGATTTGTTGGGCGCCATTTCTTTCGTGAGCAATTAATGTGGCTTTATCTTTTAAGGTTTCTAATTCATTTATGTGTGCATTCGATCTTTTAGGCGTTAATTGATTCGAAGAAGGTTTACGGTTTCCATACTAGGACGGGTTTGCCGCGAATGTTAATGATGTCTCTTCTGATAAGTCCGTATTCTTCTAGTCGATTCAATATGTTAATCAGATTGCTACGCTCTATGGGTGTCTCAGTCTTTGAAGTTAAGGTTGAAGCTATAGTTTTGGTTTGCACGATTTTTTTCTCTTTGAATAACTCTTGTATTGTCTGGAGCACAAGTTTTTCGTCTTTTGAGGCAAAATTGTTGAAGATTCTTAAGTTGTTGCTTTTCTTTCTCCATTCATTTGTGTATTCTGCAGTTTTTGTGACTGCCACAAAAGCAATTGCTAAACCTAGGAGCGTTTGTTGCATGGGAATGCCTATGGAGATTAGAGATTGGCTTTTAAGTGGTTCCCAGTAGGATGCGATGGATTGTCCAAATGTTAGTAGTTCGTTTTCAAATTGCGGATACATTGTGGAGTTGAGTGTCATGATGATTAAGCTGATTCGAACATATTTTTGCTCTACTGTGAGGCCTGTGTTGAATGTTGCTTTTTCGTACCAGTAAAGAGTAACTTGAGTATAGTTGGCGGGGGTTTTAAAAACTAGATAGCGTGCAATAATTGGGACGTCTTGCAGCAGTTGAGTGTCTCTTGAATCTAGCACTGATACGAGAGGATAGCGTCCCTGAGAGGTTTGCCATGTTATTAGGCATACTTCCCAACTGTGGAGGTTCGAGATGGTGCTGGCAACGCCTAAGTCTACGTATATTGTTGGGTTTGATATGTTGGTTGGAAGGTAGGCGTAGAGAAGTGAGGCATCTTGACCGGCTATTTTTTCGTAGTTTGTGTCTCGGTAGAGAAACTTTAGTTGATAATCTGGGATTTCTGGAAAGACGTTTGTGGCGTTTTCCCAGCTTGAACTCGATGTAACTTCTATAACTCCTTGTGCAATGGCGAATGTGGGTGCTTGGATGCTCAGGGTAACGAGGTAAGTGCCGAGCAAGAGAAGGATGAGTTTTGCCCAAAACTTTGAAGAAATCTTTGAGTAAGTCGAGCCTAGAAACCTTTCGCAGTTCGAACAGAAAGTCTCAAGGTTTTTCAGGCTTGTGTTACACATTGAACATGTTTGTTGGTCTTGTGACGATTGGAAGATTTGCACTTTCCAGAGTTTTTCTGTTACGAAGAGAATGAAGAGCATTCCAACGAGAATTAGCAGCCATCCGGTAAAAGTGTGGAATACTATCATGGCGATTTCTTCGCCGAGCCAGTATCCTATAGAGACAATTGTTGTTATGCGAAAGATGTTCGTTGCTTCAAAGACTAGAAAGCCGAGTACGAATAGAGCGGCTTTTTTGAAAAGTGGGGCAATCACGATGTATGCCAAGAAAGTGGCGAACATTATGAAAGCGGTTAGCGAGTATATTCCTGAGCATGGTACATCTATTGCGAAATAGATGAGTTGACCTGAAGAAGTGGCAACTGCAATCGTTGGTGGCCCGTAGGAAGATTGCAGGGTAACTGGTAAACCTAGAGCGCTTAGCAACGTGTAGGATGTTTGGGTGTTGAAGTTAGCCATGACTCCTCCAATGGTGTATGTGATTTCTGCGGGGACGGGTATGAGAAATAATAGAAAGAGAATGGGGAAGACTAGTACAAGGAAAGTTTTCCAGCTGAACAAGATCAACATTGTGCCTGCGATGAATATAGGAAGAGAAAAAAGATGATACTCCAACGGATAGAAGGTGTAAGAGCCATACCAGTAAAGGAGGAAGGCGACAAGGCACAAAGCTACACCTACAACTTCATCTAAATACTTAGCCACCGTTTTTTTACGAAACTTTTCCAAGATAAATGAAGCCTTTACCAAATCTTTCTTTTGGTACAGAAGAAAGCCTACGAAGAAAGGAACTAAAATGATGTGGCTTGTAGCTTCGTTTCGTAAAGCTTCATTTGCAAGGATTTCGAAGTCACGCCAATACACTATAACAATAGTTAACAGTATCAAAAATGCCGAGAGAATGTACAAGCGGTAAAATCTAATGTACCCCGCTGCTTTTGCGAATACTGCAACTTTTTTCATGACTATAAAGACTCCGTCTGAAACTGACTGCAGTCAGAAATGCGTATGCATAATTTAGATTATTGGAGGATTTAAACGCGCTGAATGTAGGGATAATTTCTTCTATCAAATTTTTCGTTTTCTGCACATTATTGGTGCAAACTTGAAAAGGAGGGGGGTCAGTTAAGCAAGCCTAAAGGATTTTTGGAATAGGTGTTTTTCTTCTAGCGATTGCAAAGACACCTAATGCTCCAAGCATGCTTAGCACGGCCGTGATTGCGCCTAAAGGCACCTCTGGAACAACATGATAGGATATTGCCCTTATTGCTACGATCGGATACGGATCGCTTGGCCCCTTTAGATTTCCCTCTTCGTCGAGGAACAGTGCTTGAACACCCCAATTCCCGATCATGTCTATGGTCTGAGTGTCACTTGCGTCCCATATGTCACTTCCGTTCCAAGTGTCACCGCTAAGCGCTAGGACTTTTGGACCCACGTCCCAGTAACTGCCATCTGGTCGAATCCATCTGAATACAACCTCTGTGGCTTCTGGGTAAGGAGGATCTGTTGTGCACGCTCTTACTGTGGCGCTTTCGCCTGGAAGAAGGTCGCCACCATCCCATGGCCATCTAGTAATGGCGTACCCGGAATTTAGCGCGTTGAGGCTGCCTCCAGTAGTTCCTTTCAACTCATCTGCGAATGTGTGCCCAATTGCTGTACTGGCTAAAAGGATTATGACGGATAAGTAAACAAGCATTATTTGTCTTTCTTTCATTTTGGATCATCGATAAGCTAAGTTTTCGCCCCTTATAAACATATAATGAACATTATTATAGAATATAAAAACAGAAGTTCTATCTTTGCATTGTAAGGCGTAATTAGTGATGTAGTTTTAGATGAAGTTTGCTTTGAGAATTGTTTTGAGGATTGTAAAGCCATCTGAAAAGGTATTTAGTTTCGAGAGACCGTTTTTTCTTTTGTCGCAGGTTATGGGCTCTTCTATAACCTTGAAGCCATTCTTGAGTGTTTTAATGGTAAGTTCACTTTCTATTTCATAACCGTTAGAGAATAATTCGATTCCTTTTAGCACTTTTCTTTTGAAAGCTCTGAAACCAGTTTGGCTGTCCGTGATTTTCTTTTTTGTTAGAAGCAGTATTAGAATGTTGAACAAATGATTACCGAATGTGTGAAGTTTGGATGTTACTTCTTTTCCATGGTTCCTAAGAAATCTCGATCCGATAACAACATCAACGCCATAAAGCAGGGGCTTAATTAATTTTGGTATCTCATCTGGTCTGTGAGAGCCATCAGCGTCCAATGTAACCAGAATTTGTCCTCTCGCACTTGCCAGTCCTTTTCTAATTGCATAACCCTTGCCGTGGTTGGTAAGGTAGCTTATCAATTTGGCTCCATTGTTTGAAGCATAATGTCGCGTTTTGTCCTTGGAGCCGTCATCAATGACGATGACTTCGTAGGTAAGGTTTAGAGAGTTCAAAGAGTCTTCTGTTTGCGCGATGATATCCGCTATGTTCTTCTCCTCGTTGAATGCAGGAATTACTACCGAAATCATCGGATTGGCTTCTGGTTGCATCTGTGTCTCGCTTTCTCCCTTATTCAGTTTGTTTCTCAAGACATACAGCGAAATGTAGTTTTTAAACTATGTGGAAATATGACCTAGAACAATTAGTGGAATGTTATAGAGTAACTCTAGCGTGCGCATCAAGGCTTCAGGAAAAATGTACGTGTTATTTTTCGCGTGTGCATGTAGACTGGATATCTACGCCTCTTTTGCTAAAACTAGTGGGACTTTCATCAGTTTTGAAATGATTTTGAGGCGGAGAGACATAGAGCTAAGCCGATGATTTCGTCTAATGAAACATGTCTTGTTTTTAGTCGAGGCCTTTCAAGTGAAACTGATGCTTTGCGTTATTTCTTTTTCGGTAAAGTATGTATGTGATGAGAAATGGGACGAGAAGTATGTGGCTTACCGATTCGCTTTGTAGGGCTTCGTTCGTTAGGATTGATAGGTCTTGCCAGTAAACGATCAAGATAGTGAGTGCTATTAGGGTCGCGGAGAAGATTGTGTCATAATTGGGCCTTATGCTTGCAATTGTCTTAGGAAACGCTTGCACTCTTTTCTTTGTATGATGCTCTTAACATTGAGTTTTTATTTACTGTGTAGAAAGGGTTAGCTGTTGTATTTGGATGTGTTGATGATGATGTCGAAGCTGAAGTTCTTTACATCGTTGTTGATGAGGTAATGGATGAAATCGGGGGAGGAGGAAGCTGATAAGGTTAGTGTCACTTGAATAGTTTCATTTTGTTGAATGATAGTTTCATTGTAGTTCCATGTTAGGTTCATGTAAGGTGAGGTGTCGGTGGGTCCTTTAACAGTTTTGCCATCTGACTCTTGGAAGGTCCAGTTTGCAGTGCTAAGGTGGAGAGTTGCATTGATGTTGCTTATGCTTTGCAGGTGAAGCGTGACGTTGTTTGATGATCCTGGGTAGATGGTTCCCCAGTAGACTTGTTTTGTTTCGTTTTCAAGGTTTGCATCCCAATAGGCTTTGACGCCCAACGTGTGTATAGTGCCAATGCTTGGAACGTGTAGATCGTAAATTTTGCTTAACCATATAGCGAGTAGAGTGCTGAGGACTATCGTTATCAGTGCAACAACTATTATCAGCAGTATTGTTTTCTTTGAAGAACGCAGAAACGTTATGAGAGAATCGAATTTGGCTTTCATTTTTGAGCCACCTATTTACTTTGTCTTTGCGTGGGCGCATCCATTTATAAGATGTCGAGAGAGGTAAATAAAAAAAACTATTTCAATTTTGCTTATGCGCGTTCTTCTTCATGTTCTGCAGAGAAAAACACGTGCACATGGCCATACCGCCACCGGAGCATAACCAAGGCTTCGTATAAATTATGTTTACGTCATATCGCATGAAGGAAAATACACAAATCAACTAAGAAGTCGTTGCGTTCAGTCAGATCACAATAAAGCGGACCCTGTGATTAAAAGGGAATGGTGCCAGCAAGGCTGCTATGATGAAAGCGTGGGTCAAATTAGATCGTCGAGCTTCAAAACCTTAATGTAGGGTTTTGCTTTATCTATTATGCTTGCATCTTCTGTTGCTAAGGGCAGCTTTTTGTCTTTAGCATGGCATACGTAGGATGCGTCGTAAAATGTCAATTTTAACTTTTCAGCTATGCTTAATACTTCTTCCTCGCGGCTACTTACCGTTGATATTTCCATCAAGTTAAGCACTTTTTTAACTACTTTAGCGAGCTTTGTTAATTCTTTGCTATTAACTCGTCTATGCAAGGTGTTCTCTTTCCATAAGACGTTTCCTAACTCGTATCTTGTCAATTCTAGAGTGTAGTTTCCAGCCAGGACTTCTACTAAATTCTCTTTTATGGCCCTGAATATTGAAGAGGAGTCGAACACGTAGCTCATCTTTGGTCTCTGTCCTCTCTAATACTTCGTACGATGGCTTCCGTGCGTATCCTGTTAAGCATCGGCTTTAGACTCTCTATCTCATCTTTAATCCTCTGAATCTCCCTCTTTCTCACCTCTTCCTCAATGGCTCTTCGCAACAGCGTAGATGGCTTAATGTTGAGCAGCTTCATCTTCTCCTTAACTTCAAGGGGGACTTTCACAGACACGGTGACATACCTACCCAATATTACCACCACTCTATACTACAAAAAAATTGGAATATATGGTTTACCCTTGTTTCGATACGCGCACATGTAGAAACGTCATTAGAGAATTAAACTTGTTAATTTTTGAATTATGAGGTGTCGTTTGAGATGTGAAACAAGCTACATTTTTACATATCGTGTTGCGCGCGCGCCTACCCAACTAGCTTAAAAAGCAGACTTCGCGCGCGTTATACGGAACAGACCTTATGTTATGTTCTAGAAGTAAATTCCACAAGCCTAATTAGATTGCTCGTCTGTATCGTTTTTAGGATTAAGGAGAATTAAGAATGAGATTGAACAAAGTTGCTTTAGGTTTGGCTCTGCTCGCGATGACGGTTCTAATGGTTTCCCCAGTATTTGCTTGTGAGCCTCCACTTGAGCCAGGACTTTCGCCCGGATACTGGAAGCATCAGGTCAAAGTTTACATCACTGGAAGAGGTCATGCGCATGTGGACGGCGCAACTCTGGAAAGCTATGGCATAGACTTAGTCTCGGCTTATGAAGTCTTTACCAATCCCGCACTAAACCATATGTGGCTCGACCTGGCTAATGATTTCAACGCAGCAGCAGGACTCGCTCCGTACAACGGCTAAACAAAAAATATCCTCTCTTTTTTCATACAGGCGCATCTTTCCCCGTATTAAAATTGCTTGCCAAGTCAGTTATGTTGCGCGCGCACTTTCTAATGTAACTTAATAATTAGTCTAAGCGTATCTGGTTCTTGTATGCTAGCGAGATTGCTTCTAGGTCCTTGAGTGCATCTTCTGCTGATGGGGATGGGGGTAGGTCTTGTTTTAGGCATTGTATAAAGTGTGAGAGTTCTTGAAGGTACGATATGTAGAAATCGGGGATTCTTCCAGTCATGAGTTGGATGGCTGTTTTTATTTTGCTTGGGGCGGTATGGGTGGCGGATGCGTGTGTCACTGTTCCTAGTAGTTCGACTTTGATTTCGGTCTGTTGGGAGAACCAGCCGACGTTGACGATTGCCATTTGCCCAGATTTAAATTTGAATATGGATGTTGCGTGATCCTCGAGGTCTAGATTAAATCTGTAGCCTAGATAGCTTTTGGCGTCAGAGACTTCGCCAAGGTACCATCGAACTAGATTTATCATATGAGAACCAAGGTCCATGAGGGCGCCGCCTCCTGTTAATTCCTTTTTGAACCACCATTCTGGAACTGGGCGCGGTATGTCTCCTTCTGCCCTGTGGAGGAAGGGACCTGAGGCTATGTTGGTGGCGCATGCAATTTGTACTTCTCCAAGCTCGCCGCCTTCGATTTTTTCTTTGAGAGCTTGGAAGCGAGTAGAGAATCTGAAAGGGTAACCGACCATTAGTTTGATTCCGTTCTTTCTAGCTTCGGATAGGATCTCATTTCCTTCTGCCACATTCCTGGCAAAAGGTTTCTCCAGAAAAATGTGCTTGCCCGCTTCTGCGGCTTCTTTGGCGCAAGATGTGTGAAGATGTGTGGGCAAAGCAATTATGACTGCGTCTATGCTATTGTCTTTTAAAAGTTGTTTATAGTCAGTGTAGGTTTTCTTGACACCCATTTTTTTTGCCAGGTTTAAGGCTTTCTTTGAGATGTCTGAAGCTGCTACGAGACTCGCGGATTTGAGGTGTAAGCAGTTGCGGAGGTGAACTTTACCGATGTATCCTAGGCCGATTAAGCCTAATTTGATTTTGTTCATTGAAGTATGCTCCGTTTACATCATTTCTGTGTTCAATAAGCCTGTTCTTGTGGCGAGCTTGTAAGCGGACAACATAACCTTGTCGGCAGATCTTTTTCTCGGGTATGTTTTCTCGAAAAATTTAGGGCTTGTTCCCTTAGGAATGAGGGAAATGTTTCCTAATCCTTCTTTGCTTGCTAACGTGATGTGTCGAACTGATTTTGGATTTATGCCAGCTATTTTGGCGGCGGCAACATCTAAAGCTACGGGATCTTGACTAGTCATTACTAAGCCAAGTCTACGGGGATGACTTCCTGAGACAATTATTCCATCCAGAATGCAGAGATTAAATTTCATGATTTTGTTGAGGGCAACTATGGTTTCGTCAAGTCTTGGATGGTATTTGAATTTGGCTGGGTTTGGGTTGCAACCAAAAATGTTCTTTAGCGCACATGAAATTTTTGTGTGTAGCAGGTATTTGATTTTCGGGACGTTAATTCGCAAGTCAGCTTTTCGGACGGTTTCGGGCAGCACGAACCGGAAACGTTGCCCACCGGCTGAAACTTCAACTCTTTCGCCTTTATCCTCTGAAAGATTAACCAACTTTACATTACATTTTTCGGCCAACTTCTCATAACCAAGTATTTTGAATGCATATTTGCACTTCATGGCTGAAGCATCTGATTCTATGATAGAAATATTCACGTTTGGCGATTGGTCGCGGATTACGTCGATTAATGCAGCTACGAATTTAGGGTCGGTTGTTTGACCTGTTGAATAATCCCAGTAATAGCACATGTTTGGCTTAATAGCAATGTTTCGTATCTGTGTTGGAAATTTGTATTGAATTAGGTTTATAGAATCTAAGATGGCTTGTTTTAATTGCTGTTGACTCTGAACTTTAACAAAACTCACTAAACTCAAACTAATGTCTCCTTGTCTAAATTTTAGAATATGTTCTCTTCATATCGCTTGAAGAGTTTCATGAATTCTTTGGAGAAGTTCTCTTCACTAAATCTTTCTGCGATTTTTATCATTTCATCCGCTTTGCTAGATGACCATTCGTAAATGTATTTTTCTATTTTCTGTGCAGCTTCGTGGACGTTTTTGTATCTATAGTCTGTGCGTAAGTATTCTTTTACTCCTCCTGAGTTGTGGACGATTGGCAGGCAGCCTATTGCCATGGCTTCGACTATTGATATTCCGAAGTGTTCTTCAACTGTTGTGTGTAAATAAATTTTTGCGCTGTTCAGAATCAATTTCATGTCTTGTTTTGAAATGTTCGTTAAGACTTTTACTCTGTTGGCAAGATCTAATTTCTTTATGCTTCTGAGCACTGTTTGAAGTACATTTTCGTCGTGTACTAGGCCTATTATAACGAAATTTATGTTGCGGTCTGTAAGGTTGGCTATGTAGGGAATTTTTTCCAGACCTTTGCCAACTCCAAAACGTGACACTGTTACTACTGAATTTTTGCGGGGACGCTTGTCACGGTCTTCAGAATCCCTAGAGAAAAAAGAGGATGGTACGGGCGGATATAGTACTTCTGCCTCTAGTCGGGAGAAGTCTTTTATGGCCTCAGCTGTGTAATGGCTGTTGGCAAGCAGTAGTTTTCCGTTGTAATTCTCGAAGTTTTTTTCAAAAAATACGTAGGGGATACCTACCACTTGTGCAAGGTGTGGACTTTTTAGATATGGGAATTGTGGTTTGAAGTAATAACGGTTTAAGAAAGGGAAGTGAATGTAGCATATGTTAGTCCATGGAAAGATGCAGTTCGAGTATGTGTCTATTAGTATGTCGCATTTTGATTTGAACGCTAATGTTTTAAACATGTTTTGATAGAGGTCTAGCATACCTCTAGGCTGAAGAAACATGGGTTTAACGATGATTTTCACGGAAGAAGATATTCTTTCTCCTAAGATTTCCTCAGTTTTCCTCTGATCAACTTCTTTATTAACAAACAACTCGACTTCGTAACCGCTTTCGGCTAGAGTGTTGACTATGACAGCGGCTACAAATTCTGCTCCACCATAAAAGTTTAAGGCTGGATGAAAAACTCCAACTTTCACGTTTGAAACCGCCTATGTGTTTTTCGTTGCGTTAACGAAGTTTTTCAAATCTATTAATGGACAGTACAAATGCGCGTGTTACTGGCGCGGTGAGCAGGTCAGAAGATAAGAATGATATGGCTCAATCCGCTCGAGTGCATAGGTTAGGCTTCCTAGGAGTCGAGCTTTCTTCCCGACAAGAAGACTTTGCCAATAGCTTCCTCGTCTCTCCAACTTTTTGACTTGTAAAAATCTAGATACATACTCCGGTGTTATAATCCATTTGTGATAGACGATGTATGATTTGTTTCTTATTTTATTCAAACCTTCCATTATCTCTAAAATGACAAATGGAAGTGAGGGCATAAACAAGTTGAGCAGAAGTATCCGTAGATAGCACCTTGTGTTGGAAGCATTCTTCTCTAAAGGAAAACCGACCATGATTTTTGCTCCCTTCTTTGAAACCCGATTGATTTCCATAAGGCAAAGGCGTGGTTTGTCTAGATGTTCCAATAAATGCGAACAATTGATGAGATCGAAGACCTTGGGCTTGAAAGGCATATGGTGGGCATCACATACAATGGTAGGCTTGAAATTTCGATTCAAATCAATGTTCACGTCGAACTCATTTTTAGATCCACAACCTATGTCGAGGCTCATCAAGATTATGCATGCACCTTCTCGAGGCGTATTTTTGCGCGCGCGCACACAAACGATAGTAGAGAAAACTTTGTTGCATTCAAATATGCTGGAAAATGGCAAATTCGGCTTTTCAACTGTCCTTCATGGTTGGCATGTTTCTATAAATCTCACATGCACCATTTGAATATATTCTGTTTAGGCTATCAAAACGAAAAGAAAGTTCACTGGAATTCCATAAACGACTTCCAGACACTATCACTCCGTCAACAACATTCAATGTACTCAAGTAAACAGTGCCGTTATCTGCCACTATTGTGGTGTTAGATAACCCATAGACGTACCCTCTGTAAACCATTCCATAAATGGTTAACACATTGTTTCGAGATACGCCATCTGCATATAGTCGCGAATTTTCAACATCAACGTTTTTCGACAGCCAAAGAGCGCCAGACACGCTTTTCCCGTCCATGTATCCAATGTTGCCGTATAATCTCAAAGCAGTCATCCTATGTTTGCTCAAAGGTACCGACCAGTTATCACTTCCAGTAACCTCGTAAATAAAGCCAGTTTGAAAAAGAAAGTAAGGCACCAACACAGTTAGCAATAAAACAGAAACAACAAGTTCTTTTTCTCGCTTGGATATTATGTTAACGATAACCTCGCCGCCCAATATGCAGAAAGGTGCTAAGAAAAATAATAGTATATGGTAGAACCTCGTCATATTCATTGTATTAGCTAATCCCGGCACCAGTATGAGTGCAGCTAAAAACGCCATGGCTACAATGCTAATTGCGAAGTATTCTTTATCAAAACGAAATCTTGTGCGTTTTGTGACCAAACCAACGAAACCAACAGCAATAAGGGCCTGTGTAAGATACGCGAATGCTCTGCTAATTGTATTCCAAATAGATGGTGATTCTATCAGCCCCAAACCCGTCAATACAGTTTGTCCTCGTGATGTTGGATTAAAAAAGTCGCCTAATTGACGGTAAACATAATCGCTGAATGACAAGAAACTATCGAAAACAGTTGAACTTGATGTGTAAATATACCATGTAAACATTACTACAAAAAAGAAAACAACCATACTTACAGTCATATTTCTACTTTGACGTTTTAAGACAACTAAGGAAATTAAACTAAAAGAAATAAAGAACAGGAAAATTTCTGCGAGCCCATAATGTGACGTTACCAAAGCAAAGCTTAAAATCATAAAACACATCATCCTGTTAACGGGTTTCATTTTCTTGTTCAACATGACAAGTAGCAATAAAACGAAAAACAATTCCGCAACTATCTGCCTATTCAACCCCAACATTTCAGTATAGAATGTCAACTGCGTCATGAATAGAAAAGTCGAAATGAAAGCGAGTTTTTTACCTATATACGCTCGCCAGACTTGATACAAACCTAAGGGGACGAAAGAAAAAATTAGAGGAAATAGTATCTTGAACACCCACGCGGGATCTATATTTAAAAAAGTTGAGTAAATTGTTGGAAGAATAGTAACACTTAACATTGCATTAGTTCTGCCATACCCTATATCCCAAATGACGGGAGTAGATGAATTCCAATACGCACGGATTTCTGTAGTTTTTAAGACAAAGTATTCAACGGGGACATCTGAGCCGAAAGAAACTAGGTAGTTGGATATGAGCGAAGAATGAAAGAGCAGAGAGATGGCAATCATGAGCACAGCGAAGGGATAAAGTTTTGGAGGCAATCGTTTCTTAGAAATAACCCCGATAAATAACAGAGAGATTGCTATTATCATAACGAGTAAAATCAAGTTATTTTCATAAGTGTTTACCAATATTGCTCCCATAATGCTGAAAATAGGAGGAATTATAAGGAGTAGCACTAAGGGAGATAACCCAAGTGTTTCAGCTCCAAAAAGGTTAACATCATCACTTCTTAAATAAATTAAAACTCCACCTATGAGAATAAGGCTGTTCAAAATTATCGTTAAAGGCATCAGCGAAAGCGGCTGCGAAATGCCAAGTAGAAAACAAAATTCGTTTATTAAAAGTCCAGCAATCATCAGAAAAGCAACACTAAGCCCCACCGAAAAAAGGATGGTTTCCAATCCGCCAAGCTCATCCAATTTTAGTAGCTTAATAATAACGAATCCTGGAACAAAGGTGAGATAAAGAAATCCAATAACTTGCCTAGCAACTGGAACATCGAAGAACACTGTTGCATATACTGTAGACTGCAAGAATAGTATAACCAGTAGAAAATCTTTTGATTTCCACTTAGCTAACATAGAACTCATCTAGCCAACTCTCCAATCCAACCATGAGAGGATTAAAAAGTATATCGTGAGACATAAGATTTATTACATCGATTCCCGCATGTATTGGTGAAGTGCACATGAACAACAAAGGCTATCGCAAACCTTTAACCTATAAATCGCAAATAAGTAAATTAGGTATGAAAGAATTGCGAAACGCAAAGTTTTATGCAATACTTCTGGTTTCAGTAATGCTTACCGGAGCTTTCTCTCTCTCTCCAGCTCTTTCGGCGCTGATAAATAGTGTAGTAATGAGGAGTTCCGGTGCAATAGCAACTATTTCATCATTGCATACTGAAGGAAGATACATCAAAGACATCTTCAATAACACAGTCATACTTAGAGGAATCAATCACGCTGGCTTCACCGATAGTCCGGGAGGATGGTGGACTACTTTGGATGGATGGTACCCAGATGAAATAAGAGAGCATGTGGCATCTATGAAAGAATGGGGCGTCAATACTGTGAGGTTTCACACAAACATTGAATGGTGGATCGAGGATGAAGTCACGTTTAGAGGTGTCTATTACCCATCCTACAGGCAGAACATTAAAGACACCATTGAAATCTTCAGCGAAGCAGGGATATACGTGATATTTGAAGGATATAGCGTTCTCGAATATAATCCACAAACCCATATGCCTTTCCCGCCATACCTCTCTCCAGAAGAAGAGACGATTATTCCCTCTCAGCAAGCTTTCGTGGACTGGTGGGTTAGTGTAGCAACCGAACTAAAAGACTACCCGAACGTCATTTTTGAGCTTTGGAACGAGCCTGTTGGGGATGCAACCGCCAAAGAAGCTTGGTTTGATGTGGTGGAAAGATGTATCACGGCTATTCGTGAAGTCACCGACAAAATAATAATAGTTCAGTGGGGTTACGGCTCATGGGTAAATATAAGTGTTCCTGAATCTACCCGAGGTGACATCTCATGGGTAAACGACCCACGAGTTCAAGGCACTAACATTCTCTACAGCACACACATTTACGAAGACTCAGTACATCGCAGTGAGCCAGAATGGCAGCTTTGTCATACCTACGACGACCTCAAAGCGGGATTTCAATATATACAGATGGAAGAAATGGTCACACAATGGAATAAGCCGCTTCTAATTGGAGAAATTGGATGCGTCATTGATGAAGGCGAGACTGGATTAGCACGTTTTAACAACAGCCTTACAATATTCAATGAATGGGAACTAAGCTACCTCGCTTGGTGGTGGCGTCCAGACGGAAAATACAGGCTTCTCGATTCTCGAACAACTAGAAGCCCAAACGCAGCAGGTGACATTCTCATCGCATCAATAGCACGCGTGCCATAAATGCTCTATTATCCGCCAGCTACATATGTCCATAACCGTCAATGTGCGCTTTGGCAAAGCTAAAATAGCACGCGATCATTGAAGACATAGTGAAATGGTCCAAATTAAAGGCGTTTTCACTGATTAAATCGACCTAAAGTTTATCGCCAAATCTCGGTTTGTTGTTTATTCCCAAAAGCAAATTGTGATAAACTCTAGTCTGATGCCTTACAATTTTTTTCCAATCGTAATTATTAACAACAAGTTCCCTTGCAGCTTTCCCAAGTCTAATCGCCAATGCTCTATCCTTCAACAACTTGATCACTTCGATAGCAAATTTATCCACGTTGTCTCTGATCAAAGCGTGAACTCCACTCTTGACATCTAAACCTTCAACGCCAACGCTCGTGGATACGACAGGAAGACCGCATGAGAAATATTCAAGTATCTTTAACCTTGTACCCGATCCATGAGATAGCGGAGCAATAGCAACATCAGAAGTGGCAAGAAGCTCAGCAACATTTTCAACAACTCCTGTGAAGATTAAATTATGACATTCCACCTCTGCAGGAGTTCTCCCTACTATAAGAAACTTTGTGCCGCTGATCTCTTTCTGAACTCGCGGGGCAATCTCTGAAGCTATTACTTGCAAAGCTTCGCGGTTAGGTAGATACTCCATATTTCCAACAAAAATCACCGTACGAGAATGTCTCAAATCAAAACGATCTTTAACACGGCTCTTCTCTATCGAAGGATTGAAAGCTTCAGTATCTACACCATTAGGTATGATATGAATTTTGCGCTTTTCGATTCCGTAAAAAACCAGAAGTTCCCTTTCTTTTTCTGAAACAGTCAATATGGCACTTGAGTATTTGTAAGCTATTTTCTCCAGAAAAGTCCCTAGGATTCTCCGTATTGTGCCTGTATGTTTTATTCTTAGAGTTTGAAAGACATCATGACAATCAACTACAATTGTCTTTTTTAATATTTTCGATATAATAGGAATTAATAGTCCGCCACCCTCTTGTTCTTCTATCTGAACTATATCAAATTTGAGAACCATTCGACTAACTTTTAAAATGAAACCTACATCATAAAAAAAAAGGGATGTTGACCTTGATACCCCTAATATTTTGCTGAGAATTTTCAAAATAATTTGTGGACAAGCCCCGTTTATATAATGCACAGTCATTCCATCAATGTGCTTACAAGCTGGATTATTTCCAGGAATCAATATATCAACTTCATGACCTAGGGATGCCAGACTCTTTGCTAAATGATAAATACGTACAGTCGGGCCAGTATCCCCCAAGAGCAAATCTCCAAAAAAACTGAGAATACAGATTTTCATTTGCTTTGCTCTCTCAACGGATAATTTACATGCGCGAAATCCAAACGCGCTTTTGCAAAACCTAAACACCAAGCAACCATTTTAAAAGCGAAGTGGAATGGTAGCAAGAAGACACCTTTGTAGCTTATTAGTCTATGCGTATCAAGAACATACATGGTTCCCGCGATAAAACCTGCAATAGGGTTCATCCTATAAAGAGAAAATATTTTTCGGTTTTTGCAATAAAGATCATGATCTCCGTAGCCATACCAAAAATACTTATCCCATAAACCCTTCCAAGTCCTAACCCTTTCTTCGTAAAAGACCGCGGGGCTTTGGTCAAGAAACCAGCCTGAAGCTCTAACTCTATATGCTGCGTCTTGATCTTCTCCAGTACCCTTTAAACCACTATCAAATCCTCCTACTTGTCTGATGGCTTTGACACGGTAAATTGCTCCACCAGTTCCAGGGAGTTTCAGGTTTACCATTCCGGGTTTGGTATCATAAACCATGAAAGGGACATTTTCCAAAGTTGCAACTATGTTTTCTTTTGGCACCATTCCATATTTCGCCTTAGCGATCCCTACTTTTGGGTTTTGTTCCATAAACCTTACTTGCTTCCTCACATGGTCGATAGGCAATATCATGTCACCATCAACCCAAACAATGTATTTACCTCTTGCTTGCTCAACTATCAAGTTTCTTGCGAACCCCAAGCCCCTCCATTCACTATGAAATACCTTAACTTGAATGTCCATTTTTGAGGCTAGATTTACTACCATTAGTAGTGTCCTATCCTCGCTACCGTCGTCTACTATGATTACCTCCATGAGTTCATGCGGAAAATCTTGGATGCAAACGCTGTCAATAGCCTCTTTTACAGAAGTTTCACAATTTTTAACACAAATCCCTATACTAACTATCGGTTTCATTAGACGATTGCACTGTTTCTCAAAAATAAGCTTCATCGCATTTTTAGCCTCCAGAGCTGTTAAGAAGAAAGACTCCCAAAAAAGCCATATTATGATCTTTCCACGTAAAACTCCCAATATTGAGCAAAATCCACTGCCCGCATGAACCTTGCTCCCAATTTTTTCGCGTATCCAATTATCTCATCTAACATTCTAACACCAGAATAGCCAACATTTCGGTACAAATGCCATGGGACACCTTTTACCTTGGGAAGAGAAATCACATCTCTTGGATGCACATAGAACACAACTGGATTACTGAGGATATAATTCATTTTCACCCCCAACTTAACCCATAAGGACCCCAAGTTTCTCATCCACGCCGCGCTGAGTGGAAGAGGTATCAACGGGTTTACTGACACGGGTATTTCTAAAAGTTTGCGCGAACCTTCCTTTGCAATGAATAAAGATGAAGGATAGTACGGCTTTATGGGAGCAAACAAGTAACCGTAATAACCAGGCACGAAAGTTGGTACAGCCGAAGAGTCATAAACATAATCATATTCATCAAGAACCTCTAACGTGGTTTCATTGGCTCTCAAACAAGGGGCTCTAAAACCCACAGGTCGATGCCCAATGGTTTTATGAATGATTTGTGTAGCTTCTTTTATATTCTGCTCTTGTTCCTGTCTCGTCTTCAAAAATTCGTTCTTTCCATGAGTAAGACCGTGACAGGCTATTTCATGACCAGCTTGATGAATTTTTCTGACAACTTGACCGTGTCTTCTAGTCATTTCACCGGAAACGAAAAATGTAGCACTTATTCCATGTTTGTCGAACACTTGTAAAAGTCTACTAATACCTTCTTCAACACTCACTTGAGCATCCGCTATTGATGGATCATGACTAACTGAATAGAAGTTTAGAAGGCTTGACCAACCATCAACATCAACCGTCATAATAAACAAGGGACCTCTCAATTCATCTCGTTTTATTCGTCTGTCATGCCATAGACACCGCATTCCTTTTCTACTCCTCATTGTCAGTTCAAAACAAAGAAGCACACTAAGAGCGTGCGCGAGTTGCGGCAAACTTTTTTCCATTTCCCTTGCGTTGCGCGCGCAATAAACGGAAGATCAACCATAACATTTATGTTTGGAGCGAACTCTTCGCAGGGACTATTTCTCCTTCCATAGTACGACGACCTGCTATAACGTCAACGCAATCTCTCAGCATACCCACGATGGCTCCAAAAGTTGGTGCTGGATCGTTCAACGCTATTATATCATCAGGTATAGTGAAGGTCTTTATGAAGTTTTCAATTGAACCAAACTTGTCCTTAGCAGAGAGTATTGAAGAGACTAGCCAGAGTATGTCACCCGGTATCAGCCATCTTTGCTTTACTTTGTCCCTGTAACTAGGCAGTTTTACCTGCTCTCCTTTCACTGCAATTTGATAAAGTAGATATGGGAAATCTACTCCAGCGGCTATTGCAAGGGCCAAGGAACCCCAGAACCTACCGTTGACCTCCATTAGTTTCGGCTCGCAATTCAATTTGTCGACTTTGAACTCAACCATAGCCACACCGTTCCATCTCATTGCTTTCAGCAACTTGACCCCCAAATTCCCGAGTTTCTCATCTGTTATACTTTCCCTCAGAGTGCTGGCTCCACCTGATATTGGATATTCCCTAATCCTTCTGTGCATAAACATCGCCCTTGGCTCTGAGTTGTGCATCAAAACCTCAACACCGTAGCCTTCTCCTGCAACATACTCTTGCACCATAGGCAAGTAGCTACTGGCTCCTAATTTTTCAAGCATTGTTGCGATCTCGGAATACTTGGCCACCAAATCGAATTCATCATAAGCATAATTTCGATGTGTAACCTTTAACGTAATCGCCTGATCGCTTGCCCACACCACTCTCATTCTAGGCTTGATGACTGCAGGGTAGTTAATCTCTTCAGCTACTTTTCTGATGCATTTTTTATCTTCAATAATGAACGTCTTAGGATGCGGTATGTTATGCTCAGTCGCTATTTGCATCGTCAGCGCTTTATCAAATGCTTTTAATATTGTTTCATACTTTGGGGTTGCAACTCTCACGTATTTTTCAAAGTCTTCTTTATGCTCAGAGACAGGCATAACTGTAAAGTCGGTTACAGGAATTAGTAAGTCGAATCTTTTCCTCTTCACTAACTCCAACATTGACCTAACAAACTTCGTTTTGCTCTTTTCAGGCGGTGAATACAGTACCCTATGTTTGCAGTATCTCGAAAGAAAGCCTATGTTGAAGCATGTGCTATCGGCCGCCGTTACCTCTATTCCTTTCTTCCCCAGTGACCTTATGATAGCTAATGCCTCTCTTTTAGAAGCGTCAGTAACTAAGACTTTGGACAAGCCAGAGCCCCATGGTCAACCAATAACTCGTTTGATGATCTCTACACCGAAGCTGAACCCATGTACAATAGCTGGGGATTCTCTACCAATTAACTTTCTTTCGCCACTGACAACCAACTTTCTCAAGTCCTCTAGGCTCGTGACTGAACTAAAAAAGATCGTTCTGATGGATCCTATTTCAAATGAGAAGTGTGCATCACTGCCCCCAACTACAGGCTTATTGAGTGAAAGTGCCAACTTTTTCGCTTCTAGGTTCTTTGCACCTGAACTCCTTCCGTTCAATGCCTCAACTATATCGATCTCAAGCATCATCTGCTTTGACATGTTTTTATGGCCTCTAGAGGGATGGGACAAAACTACTAACCCGTCCTGATCCCTGACTTCGTCAATTACCTCATAGAAGTCTCTTGTTGCTATATCTTCCTCTACGAATAAACCGATAAGATCACCAATGTTTGTTCTTACTTCAATCCCTGAAACGATGAGAAGATCACTCGAAATGCGGGCTTCTCTTATTGTTTCCATTGCGCCCTTGACTGTCTCGTGATCGGTCACTGCTATTGCGGATAATCCCTTTCTTTTTGCCATTTTTATGATTGATCGCGGGCTAAGAAATGAATCTTGTGAATACTTTGAATGGATATGAAAATCGGCTTCAATCATGGGTAGATCAAACCGTCATTTACGGAGGTCTTACTCCTCTATATGCATGTGCGAATGAAACGAGTTTCTAGCAGTCTAGATAAGCATGCGTTTACGAAGCATGTCTTCTGTGAACAAGGCTCTATCCTCGGGTTTGTCCCAAAATACAGTTTTCTTTCCCAAGGCTATCGAGAAAATGGTGAGGAAAAGCACGAAATAGCTCTGGATGACCTCAAACAAGTAGTATCTCACTTTAGGGACTAAAAGAGCTAGGAAAATCAATCCAAAATACGGAAAGTTCACGAACAAGAGGATTGTTGTTCCCAAAAGCAAAATAAACATTGTTGGACTGAAGAGATAAATGAATACGTTCTGAAATATTACTCTCTTCGAATTTTTGATGCGTTTTCTAAGAAGCAAGACAGCGTACTTGGCGAAGACTCGCACAAGCTGATTAGCTCTTCTTGTCTTTATGCCAATTTTTCCCCTCCAAGTCACAGGGAACGTTGTAAAAAACTCTGCTTCAGGAACAAGTATAGCTCTAAGGTTCTTCTCGACGATCTTAATTATTGTGCCAGAATCGTCAGAACCCGTATTGTAGGGATCAAAAGACTCGAGAACTGCTTTTTTGTAGGCACTGAAACCGCCTTCAAAGAAGACCGTTGAGTGAACTTTCGATTCGCCAAGTTTTATCTGGTTGTGTGAGCTCATATAGGCATCTTCAGTTTTCGTCACCCATGACTGCCCGGAATTCAATAGAATCTTCGGTCCAGAGATTGCCCCCACATTTGGGTCAGCTAGAAAAGGCAGCGCTTTGTCTAAAATATCGGATGGCCAAAAACAATCAGCGTCCGAGACTATTACAATGTCTCCTTCACACTTTTTCAAAGCAAAATTCAAAGCTGCGGATTTTCCCTTTCTCTCACGCTCCGTCACAATTTGAATATTGGTCTCTGGATGTTGCTTAACAAAATTATTTACGATATTGATCGTTTGATCCTTGGAGTTGCTATCCACGATAATTATCTGTGTCAAATCTTTTGGATATTCTAGCTTATTCAAATTCTCGAGTTTAAAACGGATGACACTTGATTCATTATAAGTAGGAACCAATATCGACACTTTCGGCTTGTAACTTTCGTCAATCTTTATTCGCCAAGGTCTCGATGCCACCTTTCTCATTAAAACATAGATGAAACCTACAGCACCAAATGAGAGAATGAAAAATATCAACCATAGAATGATCAATAAAACCATCCCTATCCCAACAATGAATACGCGTGGCTTAGCTCTTCATGTCTTTTTCAAGCATAGGGGGAACAACATCCTTAACAACCTTGCTATATAACTTAAACAATCCTAGTTGAACATTCCACCAACGCTTTGAGGAAAAGAAATTTTCTTTAGGAAAGATTTTCTTAAAAGCAATTATGTTCTCCCCACGTGTCATAATGCCGTCTAAATTTCCAAGTTTTTCCTTCATTGCAATTTTTAAGAATTTGATTTCTGATGGGTTGTATCCCATTATTTGAGATGCAATCCAATCGATTGAGAACGGATCTGTGCTGACCATAATTAGTCCTAGTTTAATGGGAAAGCGACCAAGTGCTACAAGTCCGTCGACTATTGTAAGATGTGGGTGCAGTATTTTGTTTATGCCTACGATAGCCTCACTTAAGATGGGATGATAAACTATTTTTCTTGGAGAAGCAATGCAACCAAAAACATTCTTGAGTGCACATGTAATTTTGGTATCTCGCATTATTTTCAATTTTGGTACGTTAATGAAAAGGTCAGATTTCAAGAGTGATTGAGGAATTTGAAAGGCGATTTCATGTCCGTTTACGCGAACCTTTTCTTGGCTTTTCTCATCTTTGGAAAGATTAAAGAGTTCGACGTTCTTTTCCTTCGCCAACTTTTCATACCCAAGCATTAAGAAAGCATGCTTTGTTCGCATTGCCGTGGCATCAGCTTCAACAACTCGAATGTACGTGTCTGCGCCGTGCCTTTCGCGAACACAATCGATGATCCCAGCAACAATTCGAGGATCAGTGGTATATCCTGTAGCGGCATGCCAATAATAACACAAGTTCGCCTTGATGTCAACAGCTTTCACAGGACCCTTTGGCTTAAAATTTATGAGGTCTAATGCCTTTCCAATAGAGTTTTTTATTTCTTCTGAACTTTGTGCGCGAACTAGACCGACGACATCGCCCATTCTTCTATGCTTCCTTCAGCGCAAACTGATTTTTATCATGATTTTTGTATGCTTCTTCAATGAGTTGAATAGTCTTTAATCCGTCAATCGGTGAAACAGACGGATTTGAATCGTTAATTATGCAATCAAAAAAATGCTGTAATTCTTTATAGTATGCTTCGAAATAATAAGAATACGATAAAGGCTTTATCTTTTTCCCGACAACTTTTCGCAAAAGATTCTTCGTCCCTTCCTTAATGGCATGAAGATAAATGTTCCTTGGCACAAGATCGTCACTAGAAATGTACCCAGCGTTACCATGAAGAATCATTCGGAAGTTATATTCAGGAAATACGGATTTTTGGTACCAGCCAACATTGATTATTCCTTTAACATCGGATTCAGAAGAACGTAGTATTAGGATTGCACCATCCTCCATTGGAAGATTAAACTTGTGATCAAAGCAAGAAAATAATATCTCAGGGTATTCCCCCGTGAAGAAACAGAACAAGTCGATCAGATGATAACCCAGATCTAGTAAGACGCCTCCTCCAGCTTTCTTTGGGTCAAACCACCATTCAGGCACTGGTGTAGGAACTGCTCCGTGAGCAAAAGGTCCGCTAAGTATTTGCTCAATGGTGACAACTTGTAAATCCCCAATCTGACCCTTATCTGCGATAGCTTTCATCTTTTCAGTCGCATCGATAAACCGCATACAATGACCAGTCATAAATTTCTTGCCGCTCTTCTCCACCAACTTTACGATTTTTTGGCATTCTTCCACCGTATTAGCCATCGGCTTTTCTACAAAGACATCGAACCCGGCTTCTAACGCTAATCGGATACTGTCAAAGTGCAAAAAGTTAGGCAAGGATATGATGACTGCATCCATATTAGAGGAATCATTTAACAAATCATGGTAATCAGTGTAAAGATTTTTAACACCAACGGATTTTGCCTTATTCAACGCCATTTTTGATCGGTCAGCTGCAGCAGTTATTTTGATGCCCTCAATGTGCCGACAATTCATCATGTGGAGCCTACCCATATGCCCGAGACCAACTACCCCTACTTTTAACATGTTTTATCATCTCCCACTTTTCTGTATCACTATCTCCAGGCGATCAATTTCGCAATCCAAGAATTTTGAGAGGATAACGACAAAACTCACTTTCATCAGAACAGATATGTTATGAACTAAGGAATACACGTGAGGCCCGCGTGTTTACTTGTCGATGTAGAATATCTCTTCATTTTTCAGAAGTTTTCCAATCTTATCCACAAGAGGTCTTTTTTGTCTGCTCGATATAATCGATATCTCGCTCTTGAATTCTTTTACTGCTGCCTCCTTCAAAGGCAGAAACTCAGAAATATCAACCCGAATCATGTTGTGTCTAAAAAGATTAAGAAAAATATCTATCAGTGGGCCGATCCGCCCATACTTTTGTGCAATTGAGTATTGATATATCATTGCATGAAGACCTAATTTCTTAATCGATTTTCTTACTATGCGATTTGTTACACGATGATCTAAATGATAATCTCTTTCGTAAGGGAAATAGACTTCTACAGAAGCAGGATTTTCTCTTAATATTTCAATAACCTTTTCTTGAGCTTCCATCTCATTTCTTTCAAGCTTCCCGTCCTCAAAATCCAGAAACACCAATTTTTCTTCTGGCACGCCCAAGATTCTTGTCGCTCTTTTCACCTCCTCTTTTCTAATTTCCTTTAACTCGTCAGGTGTGGGATCTGAGTTTATACCCAACACTTTGGAAAATGCATATCTGCCATCGGTTATGACAACTATAGTAACTTCGTATCCTTCACTTATTCTCTTGGCTATTGTTCCGCCGCAGCCCCATGTTTCGTCATCCGGGTGAGGAGCAAATACTATTATTTTTTCCTTATTATTCAAACTATATTTCCTCCAGAAGCATAGATTATTTTAATCTTCTAAGGCTTGTGTAACCTTGTTCAATCAGTCTTTTGGTTTTGAGTATGAGTTTGTATCTTGGCAAGAACATTTTGTCGAATATTCGGATTTTTTCCAGTCTTCCATTCCACTCTCGTTTCCATCTCCAAATCCCCCAAGCACTTGACCCTTCAGTTGGAGGCGGCTCAGAAACTATTCCCATCTGATATTTTGTATAGCCATTTTTGGAAGCCCATTCCATAATTTTCCAATGCATTACATCGTTTGGTCTCACTTTCCACCCTCCTCTAAATGAACCCGCTGCCAACGCGTAAACAGTTTTCCCATGAATTACTGTGAAGACTCCAGAAACGTCCTCACCCTTCCAGCGCGCCAAAAAAACCCTTGATAGCTTTGGATCATATATTTTCCAGACAGCCTCAAACCACGAAAGAGGATAACTTGAAAAACCTCCCCTTTTTTCGGCGGCTTCAAGCATCGAATAAAAAGTCAGCAGATCTTCATGGTTGCGTGATTGAATGACTTCAACTCCTTCCTTTCTGGCTTTTTTTATATTTCTCCTCTTATTGTGAGTAATGCTCCTCCAGAGCTCATCTGTCCCTTTTTCAAGATTCACAACGTACTCGTTAGATCTACCAACTGAAGTGTAGCCCATTCTATGAAATACTTCCTGCAGTTGCCAAGCCTCAGACACTGATACATGTGCATGGATTATACGGTTTCTTTTTCCATAGCCCTCAAGTTCTTTCAAGAGAGCTTCAACAAACTGCAAACCTTTCTCGCTTTTCGTGTCTACTATTGGTCCATGCATTACTCCAAGGTTCATACCAAACCCGAAATAGCGTGAATAAGTTCCTTGAACTGTTCCAACAATTTTCCCATTACATGAAACCGCTAGCCTAACAGCTTTCGACCTTGGAAATGCTATTTCAGCTATTTCGCCATACTCAAAACACTGTTCAAAGTTTCCTTCGTGAAACCTGTTTAAGAAGGATTGCCACATTTCAGCCGGCGGATTTTCAATAACCGAATATTCAAGCATAAGGAGACAGCTCCTCCAAAGTTCGAATAAGTTGAGTTAACTTTGTTTGATGGTTAAGTGTCCCCCGAGTTTGCTAATGAGAAACCGTGAAGAACTGTTTTGCATAGCCCAAGCATACATTTTCGCAAACCAACCTTTACAAACCATTCTCACAACAAAGCTTTTTCTAACTCCTGTAGCCCAATCCGCCTTGTAAGGTTCAAAATCCCTAGTCAAATCGTACTCTCCAAAACCATTCTTAATGCAATACTCAACAACATGCATTTTCAACAGATTTCCAACTCCATAACGCTCAAATTCAGGGTCAAACCCCGTTAAATACCCATATTTCTTCCCATTATAATCAAAAGAGTAAATAGCTGCTACGGGTTCACCGTTTGCAGTCAAGAAATGCAGACCCAGCCAACCTTTCTTGTCTAAGATGTCAGCCAATTCGAGATGAAAATTACGGAACGCTTCAGAGACAAATGCACCTAGCTCCCCCTTTGCCCTCCACCTTTTCTGGTGTAATTCAAAAAATACCTCCATAGCCTCTTTAACCGAATCGAAATCACGTTGGGTTTTAACCTCAACCTCATATTCCCTTTCAAGTTTTCGCATTCTTTTGCGCAGATTCTTTTTCATGTTTCGGCTTAGGCGATTTGTAAAAATTTTGACGGAGTTTGGTAAATTAATGTAAGGACACAGAGTGCTTAATCTTAACTCTAAGTTTGAAGCTTCATTGTTGCACAATAGTTGTAGAGCAATGGCAGAAGTGCTTCCATCCCGGATCTCTCTTAACTCAAGCAAATTCCAATCGGAAAACTTCATTAAACGGTCTAGAAAAAGCTTCAGACACTCGCCCGGTTTCTTGAAAAGAATAAAGTTGTTGTAATCAGAGTGGGGAGTTCCAATAAATTCTATCTTATGAAGCTTACCTAAACGTAAAAAACTATATTCCGAAAGCATGAGTGGAGCGATGCCAAATATTTCATCTTTCTCTTGTGCAGTTAATATTCTTAGGGTTCTTCCTTTCCCGAAGTGTTTCCACCAACACCATAGCCACTCCCAAGTTGAAAAAACGTCGTTATCCTTTGACTTCTGCAAAACCTGGTTCCAAACGCCTGCTAAACCCTCGAACTCGCTGAAATCGTTCAGTTCATCCACTTTAAGCATCGTTAGTCACGCATGCCGCATTATGGAAGTTTATCTTTTCTCGAAACGTCTTCAAAAGTTTCCTTTTCCCGGATGACCTTTACTTGTCCCTGAGAGTTGATTAAAACAGCTGTTGGCCGTGGATAAAGGAACTGTGTGGAACTGGAAAGCGAGTATGCTCCGCAGTAGAGGACAGCAATTATGTCATCTTCTTTGACTCGTGGAACGGACATTTTGATTGCAATGAAGTCTTTTGGATAGAGCAAAGGCCCAACAATATTAACCAATTCTTTGTTGGATGCTACGGCTCTGTTGGCAATTAATGTTGTGCGGCGATCATATATTAGTGGGAGTATATTCGTTCCACCATTCACCACTATCCATTTGTAGCCTCCAGCCATTTTTGTATGGTCAATGCTCAAAAGTAACATACCTGAAGGCCCAGCGATGAAACGTCCGGGCTCCGTAATCAAAGTAGGTTCAGATAAATTACCAAGATTTTGCCTTACGTTTTCGGCAATTGATTTTGCAACAGATTCTATGCTAGAAATGTTTTTTCTCTTGTCCAATGAAGATTTAAAGCCCAACTTCTGCTTGACAAAATCCAGCATGAGAGGAAAGTCGCCCGTAGAACCAGATACACCAGGGTCGAACCCACCGCCAACATTGAGATATTTTATTTCGAACCCGAATTTTTCGTTTGCTTCCTTCATAAATGGTAGAAGCACTTTTAACGCCTTAGTATAAGGATGCATCATAAGACACTCAAGGCGTAAATTCTTCATCTTCCTCAAATACTCAAAGGCCTTGTGAACGTCTTCAAGTGAAAAACCGAATCTGCAACGTGGATAACAATAACCAGCTTCAATAAGGTTGTTCGGGTGCAAACTTTTGAAGAAGCTAGGTGGTTTAAAGGGGTTCACTCTCAAGCCTATAGCTTGTTCTAATCCCATTTCCCCAGCAACACTATTCAGCTTTTCCATTTCTGAAAAAGATTCCACATTAACCAGCAAAACTTTCTCTTCTAATGCTTTCTGCAAGCCTGTCTTAGGCTTGAAAGGTCCGTCATAAATTATCTTATTGCCATTAAAGCCAGATTTCAACGCCACGAAGAGGTCCAACTCAGAAGCGACTTCTGCATATGCTCCTATTTTCCTGAGCGTCCTACAAATAGCCAAGTTGTTATTGGTCTTTATCGAATAACAAACCATAATTTTAGGGTAAACGCTTTCAAATGCTCGGCGAAACCTCTCAAAATCTTCCACAAGACTAACTTCGTCAAAGACGAAAAGAGGAGTCCCATATTTACCACAGAGATCAACCAGATCTACCCCGTGAAGGGTTAGGTGATTATCCTCCCCTGTGCTTAAATGATCCTTGATAACCAAACTTTCACATCCTTAACCAACTACATCTGCTTTTCGAGTTTTCTTGCAATAACACTTACATACCTACCAAACTTTCTAGACAGTGGAATTTTTTCGATAACAAAGTTGCTTTTCGTCAACAATTGCTGCAGCAAACCCCTATCAGAATCAGGATAAATCCAATGATAAGAATAAGCAAAGATTGGCTTAAACGATCTATAACGCAAAAACTCAGCCAACTGCCCCACATGAAAACCCGTTGAGTAATGTACATCAACCTTGGCATAGTCGAGCCCATCAACAACGACATTAGGCTCACGATAAAGCTCAGACCTAAAAAGCGGTAACCGTCGTAAAACCTTCACAAATTTTTGAACTATCATATGGTCAAAAAAATCAAAGAAACGTCTTAACCGTTGAAAATTAGGTTCACGAGTTACGTACAAGAAACCGCCTTCCTTTAGAACACGCGATATCTCTGTCATCGAATTGAAAGGTTTGGGCAAATGATGCAAGACAGAGGAAACAGAAACTAAATCGGCGATTTCGCTTTTTAAAGGCAAATGTTCCGCGTCGCAACGTACCAGATTCAGTGACTTAAAGTGGCCATGTCTTTTCCAAGCAACTTCAAGCATTCGTCTCGAAATGTCCATGGCAACAAGGGTCGTGTAAAGCGGTAATTCAAAACTGGTGACAAACCCTGTTCCACAGCCAACATCAACACACAGATCCCTAACATCCGAATTTTCAGCTATAAATGCAATACTTTTCAAAACCTTAGATCTCTCATAAATGCTTGAACCTTCAGGATGTGCATGTTCAAAAATTTCCGCTTCAACATCATGATGGCGAACGTTGGCTTTTTTCACTTCCACATCGTCAACACAATTTTTGTCCTTCAAGATTTTAACCAGCAAATCTCAGAAATAAGCGGCGCATCCAATCTAACTTGCCATGTCCAAAATTTCTGATAATGTCTTCAAGAATCGGTCATTCATACCCGGAAGCCCAACAGTTACTCTTAGGCAATGGCCGATTACTGGCAAATTGCCGAGATTCTTGACTATTATGCCCTTTTTAAGCAACTCAGAATAGATTCGTTCTGCACCTTTCATAGGCTTAAACGTGACAAAATTAGTTTTCGACTCAAACACCTCTATTCCATCTATGGCTCTAAAACCTTCAACCAGCCTTTCCCGTTCTTCCTTAACCTTACCTGCAGAAGCTTCAATGACATCCACGCAACTCAGCATTTTTGAAACAAATTTCGCTGTAAACGTATTCACAGTATATGGCATAACTTCCGAGAGAAACGAAGCTAAATCTTCATTAGACACAGCGTATCCAAACCTTAATCCAGCAAGCGCGAAAGCCTTCGAAAACGTCCTCAAAACCACTATGTTATCCTTAGACACGGCTGACGAAGCCGCAGAATAATCCGCAAACTCTGCATAAGCCTCATCCAACACGATTAGCGATGAACAACCATCAGCAACAGCCTCTACCTGGTCCCATTCAAACTGGTTTGCAGTAGGATTGTTAGGAGAACAAATGAAAACAAGCCTCGTCCTTGAATTCACCTTATCAAGTATCGCCTCCACATCTAAAGAAAGATCAGCCTTAAGAGGAACAGCAAAAAGAGTTGCACCCTTTAACTTCACCCTCTTCTCATATATGAAAAAGCTCGGAACAGCTACAACCGCATTATCTCCCTTTTCCAAAAACAAATGAGCAATAAGATCAATGAGTTGCTCACTTCCACTGCTCACTGTTATGCATTCAGGCTTTACTCCCAAATATTCTCCTAACGCCTCTTTAACCCCGACAATAACCCGCGAATCATAAAGCCTCAAATCAATTTCTTTGAGAACCTCTGAAGCAATTCCATGTAAGAAATCGTTGTCAACGAAGAAATTTTCGTTCGAGTCAAGTTTTAAAACCTCAGAAACATCCATCTTAAGTTCATCAGCCAACTCCTCCACCTTAGGAGACGCCCCAACATATTTCAGAAGCGAACCGTCGAAAGAACGGGCAACTCCAAGTTTTTTCTCCAGCCAATCAAGATTTCCTTTAGTTCTCATAGCTTCAACTCTCCAAGACACCATTATTCATAAGACTCAAGCTGGGGGTCGGATTTGAACCAACGTGAACGGCTCTGCAAGCCGCTGCCTAGGCTCCTCAGCCACCCCGGCACTCTTCTAGAACATCCAAGACGTGGCATCGAAATTCTACAAAGCATTTATTATGCCTAAAAACCGTCACAACAAAAAGCAACAAAAAGCAACTAAAAACAACTAAAAACAACCAAAAGTCACCAATTTCAACCACACAAACCACAACATGGTCTCTCTCCATCCATAAAGAGGGAAAACAACGCAAACAACCTAACAACACTAGGAACCAGTCATGTTCAGCCGCAAACTAACGAAACGCTCATGATACTGAAAGTTGCCAATTGCCCTGTCATAGATCCAAAGTTCAAAAAACAAGAAGCCACGAAACTCATTATTCGTCGAATTCCAAGCTATTGCGTAGCCCCTCATATCCAACGTAACATCGTTTAACATCAAACCATAAAACGCAATCCGCGAAAGCGTTTCATTATACCCATAATCAAAAGAAAACGTCAAAGGCAACTCCCAAACACCTTCATCCTCAACAAAAGCAGTAATGTTGAAAAGCGCTGGCAAACTGCTCGGAGTGCGATTACCAACTGGTCCAAAACTTGTTGGAGCTAACTGCGTTTGATTGCGAAACTTCACCGCAACCTTATAGTACGCAGCATACCCTAAACGATTCCCTATCCCCAAGAAAACATTATACTCCTCGCTAACTGTCACGTTGAAAGGATAATCCTCAGCTCTATTATTAGAGTCCAGAAGCCAAAGCTCAGTAAAGAACTCAGTACGCGGAAGAACCAACAATCTGCTAAGTGCAGGCGAAGCTACAAGCAACACCAAAACACCAGTAACAACAACAAAAACAACCCGATGCTCCTCCAAACTCACGCACCAACACCCCCACCGTACCTTTTCTTGAAAAAGTGCCAAACAACAAAACTGCCACAAACGACAGCCACCGACCCAACCACAGAACCCACAACATTAACCAAAAAACCCCAATAATTCTCCTTTACCACAGTCTCCGTCAAAGCCTCAGCCTCAACAACAAAACCGTTCAACTTACCTTGGCTTTGACCAGCAAAATCAACTGCATTATCAAAATCACCCCTAGCATACGACCACTCCGCCATAGACAACAACCCCCCAGCCTCCCCAAGCGTCACCAGCAAAACCGTGACATTCGCCCCAGCTCCATCTGCCTCCGCAACAGCATCATAACAAAGAACATTTTTCTCCTCAGCCGCAGCAATGGCAGCTACGGCATCAGTCTCGTTGGCCCCGAAAACGCGAAATCGAGCACAAGAGCCAAAAACTAACAGAATAAAAGCCGCAAAAGTCAACAAAGGTTTGACACGAAACGACATTACTTTATGCAACATCCAAACCTTTTCTTGACAACCCTTTCACACTATTATTCCTAGCCCTCGAATTCGTGTACATCTTTTCAAGCAAAATCTTTTCTTTATCCACAGCGCTTACCTCTTTGTTCACACGCTCACGAAGCTTTTTATAATCAATAAACCTCTGCAGAAACTTTTCTCCCTTCGGAGCAACCAAATAAGCGTCGTCATGACTGACACGCACCAACCCACAATCAAGCACTTCGTCAAGATACTTACACAATAGCTTGTAGCTAAGATTAGCCTTATACATAATATGCGTCTTCTTAGCACCTTCCCTGACTATTTCCAGAATCTCGGCTATGATCTGAAGCTTAGTTCTATACTTCGCCAAACCAAACCCTCAAAAATCTAACCTAGGAAAGAAAACTCAGAAATCAAACAGACACAAAGACTATTTTACTACTTAGTTCTGACGTGCAGCCAGCCTCTTCCACCCTTCTTCAACTGCAAACTCCGCATCTTACCATTCTCCACCTTATCTTCCGACCACGTTCTCTTCCGTCTCCTCATCATTCTACCCCGCCCAGCAGCCATCTCCCTACCAAACTTTCTCCAACCACCAACATAAGGAGAAGGTGTTTCTTGCTTAACCCTAACCTCATAAGGCGTATCGTACTGCTCCAAAATCTCCTTGAAATCCAACTGTTTGTAGCATCTTGTTGCTGCAATTACAGTGCCACGATCAACAAACAACAACTCAAAATCTTTACTAGATATTCCTTCAGCCCTAACCTTATCATCTATCCGCTCCCTCCACAAAAGCTTCCACTGCCGCCTAAGCTCCTCCACAAAACCCTTCCACTCCACAGCACCTGCTATACAATCCCTTCCTGACGGAAGCAGACAAGACTCAGTCATTACCTCACCTTTCTCCCAAACAAAGCGCCCTTCCAGAAAAGCCTCCAGCATTACCAAATTTAAAATAGAACATTGAACGGCAATTTATAAACATAGTCGTACGAGTGTTCTAGACTAATAATATAGAACTAAAGTCTATTCTTCATGGAACCTATACGTGCAAAACTCGGCCAAATATACCAAGATGCATGTGCTTACCCTAACGCTGCGATTAAAAAGGCCAAAAAAAGGGGGGGAGGGGAGAGGGAGGGGTAAACAAAGAAGTCTCTACTGAAAAATAAGCCCAAAAAAAGCACAGGCACAACAATAGAAAACTTAGTAGGCACGACAGAGTCGATCAAATCGGCATAAACCGCTGAGCCTTACGCAACGTCCTCAACAAAACCTTACCACTTTCAGTCACTTTATACACCACAACTCCCCCAACACCATTATTCTCCTCTAGTAGCAAGCCGTTCTCAAGCATCTCAGAAAGATAACAGTTGAAACGTAGAAAATTCAAGTTGGCACGATACATAATCCTAGTCTTATTCGCTCCGTCCAGAGATTCTGTTAAGATATCAATTATAACCTCCATCCTACTTCTCCGAGTCATCGACACCAACCTCTGAGTTTAATTACTATCAAATAACCACATATGTATCAGCATATTAAAACTATAAAAACCTAACTGCAGCTCTCCATCTAACGATCAAGCGAGCCAAGTGTTTCACTCTTCCACCTCTAGAACAATCTTCTAAATCAATACCTCAGAAATTATTTAAGCTCACACCGCGAAACAATCATAAAGGGGATCACCCGAATGCAGCCACAAATCAACAACGCCATTGAACTACTCAGAGATGGCAAGTGGCACACGTTAAGAGAAATAAGTCAAAAAACCAGACTGCACGAGTTTAAAATAGAAATTCTGGCCGATTTCCTCGCAGATTACTCCTTCCTCAAACTCAACAGAAAAGACAAAAAAGCAAAACTGTCCAAAACGTTCTTAGAATTCCTTAAAAAAACACAACAATTATGAAAAGTTACGCTGACATAAGAGCGGCCAGATTACGGTAAGCCCTCAAAAAATCCTTTCCCCTTCCAGTAGTCTCAAAAAAGTAGCTAGTTGCACTCTGCCTCTTCGTGAACACTTTCAAAAGACCCTTATTCAAAAGAAAACCCATGTAAACCTCCAACTGACTAAAACTAAGGTTACATTTATACATAATAGAAGTTTTCCGCACTCCACCAGCAGCAGAAGAAAGTATATTTGCAATTATATCTAATCGACTTCTATGCGATGACTTAGTCTCAGTTGCCGTCTGAACCAAAAATCCTCTCACCAGACTCCTTTCTCGCATCCAACAATATAATCATAACTATCCCACAATTTAAACCTTCTTCAGCCAGACGAGCAAAGGAAAAACGCTGAAAAAAGAAAAAAACCAAAGAAATCTACACAATTTCACCAAGCAAATACGACTGAAAGACATCCACCACCTTCACAGAGACAAACTGCCCCAACAAACCACGCCCATACCTGCTCCTAATCACAACAGGTTTATACGCAAAATTCCGCCCAACAACCGACCCCTGCTTTCCCACCTCATCAACCAACACCCTCCCACTCCAACCATTCCACTCACTGTTTCGCTCGAAAGCAATACGGCGAACTAAGCTTGCCAAACACGCACTCCTATGCTTCACTTCTAAAGGCGAAACCTGCGGCTTCAAATCTACCGCAGAAGTCTTAGGCCTTGCAAAAAACTTAGAAATATTTACTATGTCCGGTCTGACATCTTCAATCAACTTACAAGTATTCTTAAACGCTTCTTCAGCCTCTCCCGGAAAGCCAACAATAACATCAGTAGCAACAGTTGACTGCCGAAACGCCCTTCTAAACTTCCCAACTGCCACAATGAAGTCCCTAGTTGAATAAAACCGGTTCATCCACCCCAAAACACTGTCATCACCACTTTGCACCGGCAAATGCAAAAACTTAAACACTTTCTCGTTTTGAAATGCTTCCATCAACTCATCAACGATGTCCATGAGATTATCAAGCGTCATCATTCCAACACGGACAAAAAAGTCCCCCTTAACACCGCAGACACCCTTCAGCAGCTCGGCCAGATCAGTGTCAACGTCCTTTCCATACACAGCCGTATCTTGCGAGGTCAACCAAAATTCGCGAACACCTTCTGCAACATCTCTTTCAACCTTGTTTAGGATTTCCTTGATGCTATAACTTCTAAGCCTTCCACGCGCAAAGCGAACACAGCAATATGAGCATGAGCCTAAGCATCCATAGTTTACGGGAATAATGCTTATTCTAGGATTGGAACGCATGCGAGGCGAATCTAGTCGCGGCATATTCATTGCAGCATCTTCTAAATCTGCAACACGCTCGCCCTTAGAAACGCGCGATACGACATCAACAATTTTTTCCCCTAAAGCCGGTCCAACAACTCCGTCAAAGCAAACCTCTTTGCTCAGCCTTTCAAAGTTTATGAGTGGCAAACATCCAGCCACAATAAGCTTCTTTTCCTTTGGGATTCCTTTCAGCAAGTTTATCATTCGATTCTCGGTGGGACCTTTAACTGCACACGTATTATAGAGCACAAGCTCAGCTTCTTGGAGACTGCTCACTATTGTATGACCCGCGCTTGAGAGACAACCCGCAAGAACCTCGGCGTCTGCAAGGCTGCTGGAACAACCGAAGCCTTTCACGTATATTCGCATCGCAGCACCATCATTTAAAATATACAAGTTTAAGTCACAAACAAAAACATAAACATTCTTTAAACGAGAAGTTTTTACACAAATGCGAAAGAGAACAAGAGAAAAGCTTAAAAAGACATGTGCCAACATATTTGAATCATATTTGCAGTATGTTATATAGAGCTATAACCTAAAACCACTATGCCTTTCTAATACCCACAGAAGGGAGGAGGCACAAAAAAGAATGAAACTCATTACGTTATATCTCCCCGAACCCTACATTCGAGCACTAGACAGCCTTGTAAACGAACAATACTATCCAAACCGTGCAGAAGCCATCCGCATAGCTATACGAGACATGTTATCCGTAGAGGTTTGGGGGAGGAAACAAAATGGCTGGCGAAAAACCAACTAACAAAGCTCTTCAACCCACATGGCAAGGCACCCTTGCACCAACTGACAGCATACAGCCATCTAACCAATGCAAAATCGTAGTCATCGGAATCGGAGGAGCCGGCAACAACACGGTCACACAACTAACAAAAATGAGAATAAAAAATACTCATACAATTGCAATCAACACTGACTCACTCCAACTTAACGCGTCACAAGCAGATCAGAAAATACTAATCGGAGAGAAACTGACTCAAGACGCTGGCACAAGCGGAAATCCTGTTTCGGGAAGGGCTGCTATAGAAGAGTCACGGAAACAAATAGAGAGTACCCTAACAAACGTGGACATCGTATTTGTCACCACAGATCTGAGCGGCGGAACTGGAATAGGAGTTGCCCCAGCCGTCGCAGAAATCGCCAAGAAAAAAGGTGCCACCACAATAGGAGTAGTTGCGAAGCCTTTCCAAATTGAAAAAGATCGAATGAAATCAGCTTCTTATATGCTCACTGAACTCCAACGGGAATGTGATACAGTTGTAGTAATTGACAACAACCAACTTACAGAACTCGCACCTGAACTTCCAATCAACGAAGCTTTCAAAATTGCTGGCCAAGTGTTGGCCAAAGTGATAAAAGGCCTAGTAGAGATGATTTCAGCGCCCAGCCTCATCAATTTTGGCCTCGCCAACTTTATGAACATTGTAAAACACGGCGGAGTCGCAGTGATAGGAATAGGCGAATCTGACGCGCAGAATCGCGCCGAAGAAGCAACACATAACGCGCTAAGAAGCCCATTGCGAGATGTTGACTACGCTGAAGCTACAGGCGCACTCATCGAGGTCACCGGCGATAGTCAAATGACAATTGAAGAAGCTAATCGTGTCGGAGAGATTGTAACAGAAATGATGAATGACAACGCCCAGGTGATTTGGGGTGCCAGAGTAGATCCAGAGCTGGACGGGAGGATTAGAGTCACTCTGGTGATGACTGGCATTAACTCACCGCGTATAGTGTCAAAGTTTGGTTCAATTGCCCCTCAGCTTTTCAACCTAGAACCTTATTCAGAACCTGAGAAAAAACTGCGCGTAGATCTTGGCCTATACCAGCTAGAAAAATTCGAATCCTAAAACCTTCCAGATAAAATTCTCCTAAGGCTTGCAAATTCCCTTTTTAACCTCATACTCCAAGGTATCGATCTACCGAAAGGCTTCACGGCTCCGTTTTTTATCGCTTTAACTATCTCGTTAATACCTGCTTCAGCGTCAACAAGAGTATAGGCCATTCCAACTTCAGGCGCATAATGAGCATCACTCCCCCCTGTTTGAGGAAGATTAAGTTTATTCGCCATTTCCCGGTTTTTACGCACTGAAAAAGAGAATGGTACTGCAGAAGAGTTGATGACTTCCATTGCATCGAAATTTCGATTAAGCTGTTCCTCCTCGATTCCCTTAAAGAACGCGGTCGGATGAGCAACTATTGCCAGTCCGTCAGCGTCATGAATTTCGTCGATAGTTTCAGCAAAAGATAAACCAGCCTTAACAGTAGTGTTGATGTTTAGTGCCAAAACATGGCCTTGCTTCGTCGTAATCTCAATTCCAGGAATAATTAGTAGACTTCGAATTTTGCTGAACTCCCGTAATCCCCCGACAGTGTCATGGTCTGCTATGGCAACTCCGTCTAGACGCCGCCTTTTCGAGTAAACGGCCAACTCTTCGGGTGTAATAAAAGCGTCACAAGAATATTTTGTGTGAACGTGCATGTCAATTCTTAAAGGCAAAGAGGTTTCACTTTATTTTGCTTCCAGCCTCGACTGACTTGTCGGGTTGAATGATTGAAATGCTTTTACCATCCTCTGCCGCTAAAATCATTACTTCAGAATCTAAGCCAAAAACACGTTTAGGTGTAAGATTAGTCAAAACAGCAATGTTTTTGCCTTCCAGCTGTGTTGGCTTATAATGCTGAGCGATGCCTGCTACGGCCTGTTTCAGTTCTCCAGCACCTATGTCAATGGTTAGTTTCACAAGATTCCTTGATTGAGGAACGTTTTCTGCCTTAACAATCTTGCCTATTCGTAAGTCGAGCTTAGAGAACTCTTCAAATGTTACGGTGGACGGTGTAGTTTTCGTCTTTTCCAACTTGCTCTGCAACTCCTCTCCGCTTACCTCTATCTTGCTAAATAACGGTTTTGACTTCTTTACTTTATGACTTGAGGGTAAAAGCTTTGTTGCTTCATCCCACTTTTGCAAACATGTCTCGAATGACAAATTGAGAAGAGCTGAAATCCTCTCAGAAGTGAACGGAATGAATGGCTCAAGAGTTATTGCCAGAGTTTTGACAATTTGGACAGCGACGTAGAGCGTATTTGCGGCTTTTTGCCTATTGGCCTTGAGGAGGTTCCACGGTTCCTTTTCGTTGAAATACTTGTTTCCTATACGGCTGATGTCAATAATTTTCTGCAAGGCCGACTGCAGCTTGCAGCTTTCCAAGTTTTCCGCCGCCTCCGCTACTCTTTTTTCCACAGCTCTGAGAACGCGTTTGTCGTAGGCGTCAAGGTTGTGTGTTTTAGGCACCGAGCTCTCAAAATGTTGATTAATGAATGTTAAAGTCCTGTGTATGAAGTTACCTAAAGTATCATTAAGATCAGCATTTATCTTTTCTATGAAAATATCCCATGAAAAATTTGTGTCCTTTGTTTCTGGGCGCGTGGATACGAGGAAGTAACGCCAATAGTCTGCTGAGAACAATTCTAGGGCTTCATCTATCCAGATACCCACTCTGTGGCTTTTAGAGAACCTTTCGCCTTTAAATTGCAAAAATTCAGTTGAAGAAATATTCCACGGCAGGTTGTACTCTTCTTCTATAGCAAGAAGCAAAGCTGGAAGGATAATGGTGTGAAAGGGAATGTTGTCTTTACCAATAAAATACAAAGTTTTGACATCTTTATCGAACCAAAACTCCTTCCATTTTTCTCCCTCTTCACGGTTTTCGAAGTATTCGATCGTAGCTGAGACATAGCCAAGAACAGCCTCAAACCAAACATATATTGTTTTGTTTTCTGCTCCGGGAAAGGGTGCAGGGATTCCCCATTTATTGTCTCGGGTTAACGCTCGGGGCTTAAGTCCTTCGTTGATTATATTCAGGCTAAATTTTCTAGCGTTAGAGGGCAATCTGCTGTTACTCTTTATGAATTGGCGAAGCTGACCAGTGAATTTTGGCAAGTCAAAGTACCAGTGCTCGACTTTTTTTATAATGGGTGTAGATTTACAGATTGTACAGTAAGGATCAACAAGCTCTGCTGGTTCAAGTAGATGTCCACAAGAGCTACACTGGTCACCTCGAGCCCCTTCAGCACCACAATCTGGACAGATTCCTTCTATAAACCTGTCCGGCAAGAAGCGGTCACAGTTTGAGCAATAGGGTAATTCGGTTTCTTGAGAAAATATGTAGCCATTTTTGTATATCTTCGAGAAAACATTCTTTACAAATGATTTATGCACAGGGCTTTCTGTTCGTGTATAATTGTCAAAGGAAATTCCCCACTTCTTCCACAAGTCAACTACCCTTGCGTGGTTTCTATCCGTAAGCTGCCTTGGTGGAATACCTAATCTAACGGCTTCTACTTCCACAGGCGTTCCATGCTCATCGGAACCTGTCACAAAAACTACGTCTTCTCCACGCAGTCTGTAGTATCGAGCAACAACATCTGCTGAGAGAATTGACCCTATTAGAGTGCCTAAATGAGGCATATAATTAATGTAAGGCCACGCGCAGGTGACCACAACTTTGCCGAGTGAAATGCACCTCCAAAGTACATAGTACCAGAGACATTTTGCATATGCAGATACTTAAATAAAGCGGAATAAAAAGAAAAAAAAGGTTTTGAGGACGAGAGCTATTCCTCTTTCTGCCACGTAACTCTCGGTCTACGTCCCGAAAGAAAGATGGCTGCGGCTATAATGATGGCACTGATGATCGCCAGTATCGAGACTACTGTTAGAAGCGTCACTATGTTGTCCATAGCTTTGAGATAACGCAAGCTATAAGCGTCCATAACTTGGATCTGATTATTCCATCCTTTGATAGCATACGTATGCAGCTTACCTTTGTTTGTGTATATCGAAAGATCAACGGAAGTACTGTGTCCTCTAGCGTCATTGGGGATTGTAAAGGTAATCTCATCAAGCGCAACTGCTGTTTCGCTGCTTACTATGATCACTGGATCGTAAACAATTGTCTTGTTGCCCAGTGGGTCCCAGCCATCTTCTGTGTATATCATCCAGTCTGTGAATTCAATGGTTACATTCTTAACTTCTATGGGATCGTCCCCAGTGTTTCTAATAGTGATGTAAATTGCTCCTTGTTCGCCTGGTTCATACGTATTTTTGTTAACACTCACCCATCCTTCGATGTCTTGCGCTCTAACGGAGGGCACCGAAACCATAGAGAACATCGCCAAAGCCAATAAAATTATAACTAGTTTTTTCAAGATATCACCTATCCACTGTGTTCAGGCTTTTTCTATTTAAAACTTGTTAGAGTAAGCATTGGATTTCGAACTAGGTAAACCTTTGGCCTTGAGGAAATGAGAGGTCAAAAAGTAGTTTTCCATGACTATGACTATTTTAGCGCCTTTCAGCCATAGAATTGGAAGACAAGCTTTTCAGAGTTCTTAAAAATATTTCCTTTTCGATCTTTTCTTCTGCGTCTCATGCTTTCTACAACTAAAACCATTGACATTATGACTTTTCTGTTTTTCATACGCGTCATCTCTAACTGACTAGGATTCGATGGGCGCGCCTTCTCTAAGGAACACTGTCAACAATGAATCCTAATCCGAATAAGACTTTTGCAAACATTAGCTGTGTACTGTTGTGCCTGCTTTTCCCTCCAAGGCTTTCCGCCCCATTTCCAAAGAAGATATAACAGCTTTTTCGCCCCCCGTCTCCACAAATTCTATAGCTGCCTCAACTTTAGGCGCCATACTCCCGGCTGCAAAATGTCCCTCTCGCAGAAACCTCTTAGCTTCAATAATACTCATTTCGTCAAGATCACTCTGACTCGATTTTCCGTAATTAAGAAAAACTTTCTCAACATCAGTTAACATTAGAAGGACCTCCGCTCCTACGTCACTAGCAAAAATTCGCGCGCTCAAATCCTTGTCAATCACCGCCACCACACCCTCTAAACTACCATCGTCTCTGATCACCACAGGAATCCCTCCTCCGCCAACAGCAATAACTATTGCACCGCTCTCAAACAACGTTCTAATCGCGTCTTTCTCCAATATCTCCTTAGGTTTAGGCGACGGCACCACCCGTCTATATCCGCGCCCACTATCTTCAACCATCGTCCACCCTTCCCTTTTTCTCAGCATTTCAGCCTCTCTGGCATTGTAAAATGTCCCTATGGGCTTCGTAGGGTTTTTAAAAGCAACATCGTTCTCATCAACTACTGTTTGGGTTACAAGAGATACAACCGGAATATTTATGCCAGCTCTGTCCATTTCATTCCGCATTGACTGTTGCAACATATACCCTATCATGCCCTGACTCTGGGCTCCACAAACGTCCAATGGCATAGGGGGCAAAACATCCCTCAACCGCTCATTTTTAAGGAGAATATCGCCAACTTGAGGACCATTTCCGTGAGTTATTGCAAGTTTATATCCGTCTTTAATTAGCCCAACAAGATGTTTACAAACTCTTTTCACATTCCCAAACTGCTCTTCAGCAGTTCCCCTCTCCTTATGTTTCAAAATCGCGTTTCCACCTAAGGCCACTAACACTTTCCGACTCACACAATCACCATCTGTATACATTTAGCGGTAGGATAGGAAAGAGAACCAGTTGCATTTTAAAGCCTTTTCTGAAAAAGTCACATTACATACTTGGAACCTAATAGTTAAAAGAGAAAATCTGTATTCATAACTGGGACGTCTTATATGGCTACGATTGAAAAAATCAAGAAAAGAGACGGTAGAATAGTTGAATTCAACTCCAACAAGATCGCTGAAGCAATTTGGAAAACTGCGAAGGCTGTTGGAGTGAAAGATAAGCCACTTACTGTGAATCTTGCTGAGCAAGTTGTAAGCCAGTTAGAGAAGCAACTCGAACCAAATCAGATGCCCACCGTGGAGCAAGTTCAAGATCTTGTGGAAAAAACACTTATAGAGAACGGGCAAGCCAGCATGGCGAAGGCGTATATTCTTTATCGACAGAAACGAGCTAAGATAAGGAGAACGAAGGCTCTACTGGGTGTCGTCGACGAGCTTAAACTTCCTTTAAACGCGATTCTTGTGCTAGAGCGACGTTATCTTAAAAAAGACGAGAAAGGCAAAGTCGTCGAATCTACTAATCAAATGTTCAGACGAATCGCTAATAGCTTAGCTGAAGTTGAAAAACAATACGGCAAAAGTGAGGACGAAGTAGCCGATTATGAAAATGAATTTTACCATATGATGACAAACCTCGAATTCATCCCCAACTCTCCCACGCTCATGAATGCAGGCACAATGTTCAGGCAACTCAGCGCCTGTTTCGTCTTGCCCATAGACGACTCCATAGAAAGCATATTCGATACGCTGAAAGCGGCTGCTCTAATTCACAAAACTGGAGGGGGAACTGGCTTCTCGTTCTCGCGACTTAGACCAAGGGGAGATGTTGTCAGAACCACGGGAGGCATAGCCTCAGGAGCAATATCGTTTGCCAAAATATACGACACTGCGACCGAGGTGATGAAACAAGGTGGTCGACGTAGAGGTGCTAATATGGGCATACTTCTCGTCAACCATCCTGAAATCATGGACTTTATCGTTGCGAAAGAAAAGGAAGGAGTGCTGAGAAACTTCAACATTTCTGTGGCTGTTAGTGACAAATTCATGAAGGCAGTTGAAGAAGACAGCGATTTTGATTTAATAAACCCTCGAAATGGTGAAACAGTTGAAACCCTAAAGGCGAGAGCAATATGGAACCTCATGATAATGATGGCGTGGAAAAACGGCGAGCCTGGTGTGGTTTTCATAGACACGATAAACAGACACAATCCGACACCTCGCTTAGGGCAAATCGAATCCACCAACCCCTGTGGTGAACAACCACTTTTGCCTTATGAATCCTGCAATTTGGGAAGCATTGACGTAAGCAAGTTCGTGTCTGATGAGGGCAAAATAAACTGGAATCGACTAAGGCAAACTATACGATTGGCTGTAAGATTTTTAGATGATGTAGTCGACGCTAATGTTTACTTGTTGCCTGAAATAGAAAATGTAACTAAGGGAAACAGGAAAATCGGCCTAGGAGTAATGGGACTTGCCGACATGTTGATTAAAACGGGTATAAGATACGACACTAAAGAAGGCCTTCAAACTGGAGAAAAACTCATGAAATTCATAGACACTGAAGCAAAAAAGATGAGTGTAGAGTTAGGTGAAGAGAAGGGAAACTTTCCAAACTTCCACGAAAGCATTTGGGAAAAACAGTTCAAAACTATGAGAAACGCCACAGTTACAACTATTGCTCCCACTGGTACCATAAGCATAATTGCAGGTTGCTCGCAGGGAATTGAGCCGCTCTTTGCAATTGTCTACGTTCGCGAAGTTGCCGAAAGCTTAGGAAGAAGTCTTATTGAGGTGAATCCACTGTTCGAAAGTATAGCTTTGAAAGAGGGATTCTACGACGAGGAACTGATAAAAAAAATCGCGAAAAAAATGTCCATACAAGATGTGGAAGAGATCCCAGAACGTATAAGGAGACTCTTTGTGGTGGCTCATGACATGAGCGCAGAGTGGCATGTGCAAATGCAAGCAACTTTCCAGAAGTACACTGATAACGCGGTTTCAAAAACCATAAACTTTCCCAACAGAGCTACACCTGACCACATTGACGAAGCTTATTGGCTCGCATACAAATCGGGATGCAAAGGTGTGACCGTTTATCGCCACCGTAGCCGAGAAAAACAAGTTCTGCGACCTGTTGAAAGCGAGGGAACACTTGCAGATATTAGTTTTGGATGCCCAACTTGCATTTAAGACACACTCTCTTCATCTGCAAACTTCTTTTGAATCTTGAGGTCTAAAACCAATTCAATAACCTTTCTTTCTATTTCGTCTCTGATTCGCCTAACTTCCTCTATAGGTCTGCCCTTTGGGTCTTCCAATCCCCAATCAACAACTTTCTTAAGTAGACATGCAGGGCAAAATCCCTTTGCCTCACAACCCATGACAACAACTATGTCAGCGTTTTGAAGCATTTCAGTGGTTAGAAGTTTAGGCTTGTTCTTAGAGATGCCGATTCCTTTTTCCTGCATTGTTTTGACGATTGAGGAATAGATGTTATTCGAGGGCATAGTTCCAGCGCTAAACGCTTTGACTTTTCCTTCACCGTGCAAGTTTGCGAAGGCTTCAGCCATTTGACTTCTGCCCGCATTCTCGACGCAGACAAATAATACTTTGGTCACCTAACTATTCTCCAAAAAATGATCCTATTCAAGTTCGCTCATAGGTCTTTAAAGATGTGAAAGTATACACTAATTACTTTTCACTTGTGTTTTTAAAGCTCTAAATTCAAAAATTGTTTGCAGACATAATGCAGTTAGTGGAGCTTAGCCCAATGGTGTACTTCGACAACAACTCCTACAGCTAAAACAACGAGTCCACCGATGATTGACATCAATCCTTGGAGTAACATTCCAACACTCGTTATCGGCATAAGCACGCCGAGAAGAATAAAAATCATACCAACTCCCATACAAATTCCGTCTACAAGAGCAGAAAACCGGTGGCTTTTCGTTTCCTCAACCGGGGAAACTCTTTCTAAGGCAGCGTATCCTTCGATAGGTGCCTGAAGTTGTGTACGGGAGTTTTCTGCGTCCAATTGGAACACCGAGTAAAAATTGATAATTCGTCCTGACATAATTGATTTACTACCTATCTATCTTTATTTTGAATTAATATTGTCAAAAAAGATAAAATGGTAGATCTGTTGTAGTTTATTCGATTTCAAAGGACCTATGCAATCATTGCCCAGCTTATTTCCACTATTAATTTCGGAATCTAATTTCAAAGTCACAACACTTAATGGCCTTTTCGCTGCCTTAAACTATCAAGGTCACCATATGGAAACTAATATCAACCCGTCAGCAATAAGTACAGTTCTAATATTAATGGCGGCAGCCTCTCTTTTCACCATGCTCAGCCTAAGCCAGATGAACTACATAGTTCACGGCGACCTTTACAATTACGGTTTGCAATTCAGCTACAGATGGGCGATGCCTTACTGGGTTTTATCTGGAATAATTTTCGGTCTGTCTTGGGTGAATATATTTCTGTCAATAATTGTTACGTTGTACATTTTTAAGAAAAGTCGAAAATCCACAATAGTTTCTGAAAATGCTCTTCAAGCCAAGAAAATAGAAGAGGCAGTCCAGCTTAGAGAAGAAAAAGAACAGAGAAAACTCAGCGAATATGTTGAACCACAAAAAGAGAAACCAGAGGCTCTGAAAGAAGAAATTACAGAGGCATCGAGAGAAGAATTTCTCGGAGAAGAAATCAAGCAACCTGAAGAAACAATAAAGACGCAGGAAGCACAGACCGATCAACAAGAAACTGAAGAGATATCCATCTCTCTAGAAGATGTTGAACGCCAGCGATCCGTCCTCTAGACTGGGAACCTAATATAAGGGCAAATTGTCACCAATTCTCTAGGTTTGATGAAAGTTTGAAAAAGACAAATTTCCTGATAATCATCTGCACATTGGTTAGTCTCTTCTATTGGTATGATGTATATTCAAACTTTGCAGAAGAATATCTAGTTTACAGTGGAAGCAGATTGGCACAAGGTGCGTTATGGACTCCTGTCACATCTCTTTTTATACATTTTGATCCAATACACCTGATAAGTAACATGGTTTTTCTCTATGTTTTCGGGAGGATAGTCGAAGAAGACGCAGGTGCAAAACTGACAATGACAGCTTTTCTCGTAGGAGGAGTTGGCTCTCTTATAATTAGCTCATTTTACTATGGATTCAACGTTCCAATGATTGGAGCCTCTGGAGCCATCTTCACCTTGTCTGCTGCAGCAATGCTTATCAAACCGTTAAAATCGTCATGGCTTTTCTTTTTCATGCCCCTAGGCTTGGTAGCGATTTTGTTCTTTATTCTTAATGTTCTCGCGGTGAGCATGAACTTAGGTGGGAATGTAGGATACATAGCTCATGTCACAGGTTTCCTCCTAGGGATTCCTTTTGGCATAGCGTTGAGTAAAGGTAAATGGGCAAAGAACTTAAGCGTTACAATTCTGTTGCTCATTGCCTTCTTGGTTATAATTTATCTAATCCAATTCTTTCTCAATTTCTTTTGAGCGACATCTATGTTTCGTAGATGTCGATCACAGCGCGTACGCGTAGCAGTAATAATTATTGTTGCTTCATAACGTTAAATTGTCAAATATGCTAGTTTGTTTAAGGGATAGCGTTGACTTCCAAAAAAGCCCTCGCAGTTTGGATACTTATTATATTCGCTTTCTTAGCCATCTTAGGCACATTGCATGGGTGGATCTTGTGGCAGGTTGAAGGCGTCAATGTTGTCGCATTTTCTTCATTCTCATTAGAGGTCACTACCTACTTCATCGCAACCCTAACAACCACTTTCTTTTTCATCGGAGCAGTGTGCTACGTAGTTTTTCGCGGCGAATCGATGGAGTTGCCATTATACCAACTAAGCAAGGATTTTGAGGAACAACTTGATGTGAAATGTGAGGAAATCAAAACTTCAACCGAGGAGGCTCTAGCAAAGCTTGGGCTGAGAGAATTCCAATTGAAAGAGAGTATGAAAGTCCTGCAGAAGAAGTTTGGAGAATTGGACAATAAACTGAAAGAAAGCATGGAAACCCACGAAAAAATCCTCAAAGCAACGCAAAAGAAACTCCTGAAAATGGAACATAAAATAAGCAAAATTCAAACTGCCCAAAAAGAGTTGCCAAAGTTAAGGAAGAAGTTACAAGCCATAGAGATTGTAGAAAAAAACTTGAAAAGCATAAAAGAGATTATAGCGAAATTTGATTCTATTCCTGAGCCTTATATAACTAGCACTAACGAAATTCGTGTACTCGAAGGAAAGATATTGAAACCAGGTACAGTTCGACAGCTAAAGCTGAATGGCATAAAAAAAATCGAAGACTTACTATTGAAGAGCCCTCTCGAAATAGCGCTGACAAAAACTATGACTGAGGGTGAAGCAAAAAGCTTGCAAAGTATAATGCAATTGTTAATGATCCCAGGAGTTCATCATGAAGATGCGGTGCTTCTCTTAAAAAGTGGAGTAAATTCTAAGCAAGAACTGGCGCTTCAGGATACTTTTAGTCTTGGCGCCAGAGTAGCAAAGACTGTTGAGCTTTACGTGAAAGAGGGAAAAATCAAAGAAGACGAAAAACCCACTTTGGAAGAAATCGCTTCATGGATCAGATTGGCAAAAACGCAATGATTCATGATGCTAAATCTTTCTCGCCTCTATGACAACTTGGCTCACTATTCTCTTTGATTTACTGTAATCTCCATAAACGTTCTCTACTTTAAACCATGCTTCTTCGAGCAGAAGCAACATGTCCCGTTTGCTTATCATTGCTATGATAGAAGCGTCGCAGACACGTTTGGTCATTTCACCATTCTTGTAGACCTCAAAAAATAGCAAGACTTCGAGAAGTTGTTCTTGCCAGTTTGGCTGGTAGGAGATGAAACGCATTACTGTTGTGTCGTTGTATTTTGCTTTGCCGATGAATCTTAAATTATTGCTATAGGTTGCTGACGGCAAGATCAGGTTGAAGGCCAAAAAGCCATTTCTTGACAGGTGTTTGTTTATTGCTTTTAAGCAAGCAATTTGGCTTTCTTGTTTGGCACAATGCTGGATGGTTGATGAGGAAATATATGCTAGAGGGAACGTTTTATTTAAGTTAAAGTTTTTCATGTCTGCTTCAAAGAGTTTAATCGTTTTCGCACCGCCTCTGTCTCTTTTTTCAGCTTATTTCTTGCTACTTTCAGCATGTGGAGCGAATTATCGATGCCCCAAACTTCTACACGTGCTCTTGCTAATTCTAAGGCTACTCTGGCTGTGCCTACACCTACTTCTAAAGCGTTTCCATACTGCAGTCCTAACTCTTTGTAGTAGGGAACATCGTTTTCGCTGGCAAAGAGGCCGTAAAAGCGTGGGGAGGCTTTGTAAGCCATTAGTCTTATCCTCAGTGACTGTTTATTTTGTGTTCTCGTTCGCTGACCCAGTAGGATTTTGTTCTTCCTTCTTTGTTGATTACGTATTCTTTTTTGAAGATGGGGGCCTCTTTTTTGTACCGTTCCACCGCTTCCCGCAAGATGGGAAATACTTTATTTCTGTGTGCTCCTGCGACTAGGACATAGACGAGTTCTTCGCTGACTTCAAAGTTGCCGAGTAGGTGATGGATTTGAACGTCGATTATTCCTTCTTTTTTGTTTAGGTCGTTGCAGATGTTTTCTAGGACCTCGTTGGCTTTTTCTTTGTATGCTTCTAGTTCAAGAGTTTTGACTTTTTCTTTGTTTTTGGTTTCGCCTCTGACAACGCCGATGAATAGTGCGATGGCGCCTGCTTTGTGGAAGTTTTTGTTTGCTTTTGCGGTTTGAATGATGTTTGTGAGTTTTATGGTTCCCTTTTTGTGAACTCCTGTTTTTCTTGTCAAGGGTTTCATCATGCTTGTTCACTGTGTTTTGGTTCTTGTAAAGTTTTGTGGAGTTGGTGTGTGTTTGAGGAACGGGTTATCATGAATTCATATACTTTATTAAGACTTGCTACACTATATGGTCAGTATTCGAATAAAACCAAGAACCCTCCTTCAAGCAGAACACATGCTGAAAAACAAAGGTGAAAAAACAGTGGAAAAAACACAACAAAAAATCAGAAAAAAACAGCTTTCGGTATTCAGACAGGTCTACTCCGTTCAAGAGCCATATGCATACGCCGCCATAGTAAAAGATCCCAAAACCCATAAAATCAGCTATAAAGTAATCGAACCAACACTGCTTGAAGAAGAAGCTGAAATGCTTAAGGAAATAAAAGGCATTTTGATGGAAGAAATCGATGTAAACTTAAAAGAAATTGACACAAGAGAAAAAGCTTCAGAATATCTGAAACAAAAAATCCAAGAAGTCATCAAGAATTATCGCCTAAAAATTGCTGAAGAGGCTATAGACAAACTAATGTACTACATTGTACGCGACTTTGTTTGTTATGGAAAAATTGACCCTTTAATGAAAGACCGCATGGTTGAAGATATTTCTGCAGACGGCGTCAATATTCCGATCTATGTTTGGCATCGCGAATACGAATCTCTACCCACCAACATAATTTTCGAAGATGAAAGCGAGTTAAACTCTTTCATTGTGAGATTAGCGTACCTTTCCGGCAAAAGCATCTCCATGGCATCTCCCATGCTAGACGCGTCTCTTCCAGACGGAAGTCGCATTCAACTAACATATGGAAACGAAATCACCAGACGTGGCTCAACATTTACAATACGACGCTTCCGTGTCGACCCCCTCACGATTTCGGACCTAATAGGCTTCAACACGTTATCGTCTGGAATGGCTGCCTATTTTTGGTATGCGATAGAAAATAGGGCATCTGTTCTGGTAGCGGGAGGGGTGGCTTCCGGCAAAACAACTGTTCTTAACTGCCTATCTATGTTTATTAAGCCAGAGTTAAAAATTGTAAGTGTAGAAGACACTGCTGAACTTAACTTACCTCATGAAAATTGGATACCCTCTATTGTACGAGCGAGTTTTGGATGTGGAGAGGAAGGCCCAGGTGCCATAACATTATTTGATCTTCTAAAAGCGGCAGTACGTCAGCGTCCCGACTTCATAATCGTAGGTGAAGTGAGAGGTGCAGAAGCATATACATTGTTCCAAGCTATGGCGACAGGTCATCTGGGTATGAGCACAATCCACGCTGAGTCGGTGGACTCAGTTGTGCACAGGCTGGAATCTGAGCCCATGAACATACCGAGGTCTCTACTGGCTATGATTGACGTTGTGACAATCCAGGTAAGGACAGAAATTGATGATAAGCCTGCAAGGCGAACCTCAGCTGTGACCGAGGTTGTTGCTCTTGATCCTGGGACAAAAGAACTGCTTACGAATGACGTGTTCAAGTGGGACATTAGGAGTGACTCCTTCAAATACACAGGGCGAAGTCATATTTTGGAAAGAAACATGGAAAAAACAGGAATTAGTGTAGAAGAGATTCGTGGAGAACTGGAAAGAAGAAAAGCTGTTCTGGAGTGGATGGTTCGAAAAAACATACGAAAATACACCGAAGTCGCCAACGTTATCCGAGAATACTACGCAAACCCTGATCGAATGTATAGAAAGGCAAGGATGGGCAGCTAATGAGCTTTACTCGTCTTAAGAAGTCAGTAAACCAGATACGCCAACGCATTATGGACAAAATTCGCTTAAAAATTTCTTCGCCCCTAAGTCACTTTGGCCAATCAACGGAGAATATAGAGCAAACAAAGTGGAAGCCTGAACTTTTCGCTTACCATCTTTTGGGAGAAAGAACAAATCGTTTTTTACCTTTATTCAGAGACATGGTTATTGGTCTGCATAGATCTGGCATGAAGATAAGTTTTAAGCCCTACGTCAGCCTTACTCTTCTAACTAGCCTAGTAGTTACTGTTTTCACAATGTTTTTTGTTCCTTCAACATTGCATCTTATCCTACAGATAGAGTTCTTTCCATCCCTTCTTTTTGGCGTAGGTGGTGGTTTGCTTGCGGGCGCTATAACTATCATTTGCTTTTACATTTATCCTGTTTACCGAGCCGACAATATTAAACGAAACTTAGATGATAGCATGTCTTTTGCAACGGGTTATTTGGCAATTCTAGCAGGTGCAGGCATACCGCCTGCCAAAATGTTTCGCGCTCTCTCAAATATTCCTCAGAGATTGGCTGTCGTTGATGAGTCAAGAATCATCGTTCGAGATGTGGAACTTTTTGGTGCAGACATAATCACTGCTTTAGAGAATGCGTCAAGACGCACACCTTCTGAGAGATTTAGAGAATTACTTGAAGGCTTCATAGCAACAATATACTCTGGCGGCAATTTAATGTCTTATTTGTTGGACAGATCGCGACAAAACATGAAGCTTAAAAATATTACCTTGCGAAAGTTTTCAGATACTCTTGGAGTGCTTTCGGAATTCTATGTAACATTACTAGTAGCAGGACCGCTTATTTTCGTTGTGATGCTATCGGTTATGGCTATGCTTGGAGGCGCCGGGTTCGGAATAATGAATCCAACCTTGCTGTTGATGCTTTTAACATACATTGTCCTACCTGTTGGCTCAGTCATCTTCATAATAATCTTGGATGCTCTTACGCCACGGTGGTGAAAGTGCTAAAAGTTGAAACACGGGAAAAGAAAATCGCTTGGGCAGTCTCTATCGGTTTAGGTCTCGTTATAGTAGCGACAGCAGTCATAACATTAGCGGGAAAACCCCTTTTTGACGAGTATCTTTTTTTCGCTACAGTAGTTGCTGTATTTCCTACTGCAGTGCTAAATTATTTAGAATACCGCTGGCAAAAATCAATAGACGAACACTTGCCCGACTTGTTTAGAAGCATTGTTCAGGCTCAACAGACAGGTATGCCTTTACCTCAAGCCTTGGAAGAAGCCTCAAAACGAAATTATGGTCCCCTAACTGCGGAGTTAAGGAAAATGGTGAATCAGATGTCTTGGGGTTTATCTTTTGAAGAGGCATTTCAAGAGTTTGGTAAGCGTGTTGACACTGCTCTAGTGCAGAGGACTGTACCTTTGATTATTGAGGCTAGCCGATCTGGAGGGCGCGTGGAGAAGGTCTTTGCTCCGATGGAAAGCTTTATTCAATCCACTCTTAACATGGAGAAGGAGCGAAAGGCTCAAACAAGACCTTACATCGCAATAATTTATGTTGCATTTTTTGTCTTCGTTTTTACTATAGTATTGCTTTTCAAAACGTTCTTCGTAAAAATGGGCGGTTCACCAATCATCGGTTTTTCCGCATTAACTTCTGAAGAAGCGTGGCGCATTTTCTTCCACATGAGCCTTATGCAAGCGTTTTTCGGCGGATTAGTTGCTGGAAAAATGGGTGAAGGAACCGTAAGCGCTGGGTTGAAACATAGTGTAATTCTCATGGCAACTGGATATGCTACTTTGAAACTGTTTACTTGGTGATTGTGATGAGGCGATTTTTAAGGAATAAGCGTGGAGTTACGCCTGTTCTAAGTAATGTTCTACTTACTGTTGTGGCTGTGGCGGCCATGTCTTTGGCGGCTTCAGCTACCTATGTGATAACCGACAACATGCATCAAATTATGGGAGAACGCGTTGTCGCAGAGGATGTATGGTTTACACCTGATGGAATTTCGATTTATCTCCGTAATATAGGAAAAGTGGCGATTGAAGTGTCATCGGTGTATGTGGACTTCACAAGCCAATCCTTTACACCGCTCACGCTGGAAGTTGGGGATCATGGATGGCTAAATGTTACTTTCAGTTGGGATGCTGGTGGCGTGCAGCATATAAACGTAGTGACTAGTAGAGGAACGAAAATTGTCGACTATTATAAGGCACCTTCATAGGTTTAGACGCAATAAGCGTGGCATTAGCAACATCATAGTTATAGTGCTAAGCCTTGTCATTCTAGTGATAGTGGCCTCTAACGTCATCTTGTGGAGTTATCAGATGAACCAGCTTGACTGGGAAAAAATGCAAGAGAAGCTCAAAATCACAGATGTTGCGAGAATAAACAGCTCAGTATGGTTCACAACGCAAAGCGAATATACAGTAAGCATTGGCAGCCACATCAATAGCACTTACCAAGATACAACTGCTGTTGACAATTCATACGAAACTTTTCAAGAAGAAAACCAGACAACAATCCACCCAAATGCTGCTGGACATTATGCAGAATGGGGCACAGAAGTTCCTACAGAAACGGCACATTGGAACTGCTGCAACGAAGACCCTCCTGACGACGACAATTCCTATGTCCAAACAACGACTCAAAGTTGGCGAAGAGAAGTGTACAGCTTGAAGGACATCGCAGGCTCTGGAAACATCAATTGGGTCAGAGTGTACATAAGAGCAAAACACAACAATGTCCTAGGACCTGCATCTTACATCAGAACACTAATCAGAACGCATGACACAGATCATACGTCTGAAAACATAGCTCTGACGACATCTTACCAGAATTTGAACACACAGTACGATACAAACCCTCTTTCGGGGGCACCATGGACTTGGGATGAAGTTAATTCTTTGCAAGCAGGAGCCTTTGCCAGAAGTTTCGAAGACAGATTCGTCAGGCTAACAAAGGTTTGGGTAGTTGTCAACCATGGTGCAATTGTTGACATAAATGGAATTTTCACGATGGATATCTCTACGTACTCCTTAACAGAGGTGAAAGGTGTAGAAGTTAGGTTAAGGTATAGAGCAAGTGATGCTGGGCAAAGGTGGTATCTAAAGGCATATAACTGGACCTCTGGAAAATACAGCGACAATGGATTCAACTCTACTGCAGGACATCTATCTACGACAGCATGGGACTATTACACCGTAGACCTTACTGACGAATGGCTGGGTTATATACGCGAAGATGGCATAATGAACATCAAATTCCACGACGAAGGCGCTGACATTAATCAAACAACTATCGATATAGACTTTCTAGCTGTTAGAGTGCTTATTGAAGGAACGTGTTTTTCCTTCAAGAGCGAAGGAGCTTTGACCTGTCACATAATCTCATTATGGATTGTTAACTCCACAATTCACACAAGATATGTGACAGAAATTTATATCAATGCAGGAGAATCAATAAACTACATCCGCACAGATATTTCATTGCCAGATGATTCCTATTTCGTAAAAGTCACAACTGAGCGGGGAAATATCGCTGTTTACTCACCAAGCTAAGAATTATTTTTTAGCTTATTGCATTTGCTTTCCAAAGCTTTTATTGCTTCTTTCGGGCTTTTCGCCTCAATCAAGGTGATGTTGTAGAGTTTTGCCATTTTCTTCCCGTTTTCAGTTGTCTTAGGAATTGCAATTAAGCATGCGTGGTCAGGGGTAACGTCATAGATTTTGGCAAACATGGCGATTACTGGCTGCTCAGAGATAACATCCTCAGACGAAGTGGCAAGGTCTATGACTGTCATGTTTTTCGCAACATCTTGCCTAAAAGCCGTAATATCAAACATGTGACTTGCACCGGACTTTCCTCTCAAAAACCCAGGCGTTTCCACCTTGAAACCATGACTTTCCAAGAATTCTCTTATAGGTGCGACTAGAATCCATCCAAGTGAAGCCTCTTTTTTTGATTCGTCGCTTAATTTGTATGAGTAAACGTTTTCGTAGACAGCATCTTCAAAAGTAAAATTTTTGTGGCAGTCTCGGCAGAAATGAGATGGAACGGCAATGTCAAAGCTCTTTTTGCAGTCATTGCATGTGCACCACATTCCAGCTTTTCTGTAATCAACATCTGGCTTAACCAGTTCTTTGCTGCATCTTGGGCAAACAAGCTTGTCTCCCCTTTTGAAGGGCTCTTCTGTGTCAATATACCCACATTGCAGATGTTCTATCAAGGCGCTCTTTCTAATGTTGAACGATTTGCAATGGGGACAATTATAATGTATTGAGACTTTTGGCGAGCTGCAATAGGGGCAAAACAGGATTTTATCATACAGTTCTCTCTTTAGAATTCCAAATTTGCTTAATTCGGCCAAAAAGTCTTCAACTTTCGCAGAGTCTCCTAAAATTGCTTCAATAAGAGGATACTTGTAACCGCGATTTGGATCAAAAACAGGGCCTAATTTTGCAATTTCTCCGCTTAGAAACTTGCTCAGAAACACTTGAACCAAATGATCTTTATAGAGATTCATCCTCTCTACTTTGGAAGCTTTTGACATTGTCCCTTACCTGACTTTTCCTGTCATCACGCCATTTGCTGATAGTTTAGGATTGCTTAACTTCGCTCTTAAACATTTCCAGCATTCGGTTTTGCTTTTTTGGAGAATAGATGTGTCAACGCGAAAACTTTTAAAACAGCATAAGGCTTTTTCATATGCGCTTCGTAAAGGAGAAAAAACGGTTGTCCAAAGTCAAACAGTTAGTTCGTTGTCCAAAATGCGGTTTCACCTTTGACATTAGTTATGGAAGAGCTTTTGCATGTTCAGGATGCCCGTCTGTTGTTCAATGTAGCAGTGCAAAGTGTCCAAAGTGCAAGCACGAATTTCCATTACCCAAAAGCGTCTAACTTGAAAGCTAGTTCTTGGCAAAGTGGGCACCGGAATAGTTGATTTATGTCGTATGAAAACTTGTCGATTTAAGATTTCAGAATTCGCAATTCATCTTTCTCTTCTTCATGCCAATATGTTCAAATCAACTAGTCAGAAAATTATTGTGAGAAGGATTACTCTTTTAAAGAATTAAATAATTAGAGTATGACTCTTTTAAAAGTGAAGGAATCTGCATGAGAAAAATCTATGGGCTTTTACTAATTATAGCGCTATGCTTTATTCTAATTCCAGTAATCGCTTATTTCTTAGGTGGCTGGTACGCTTATTGGGGGCATGCTTTGCTTGCAATAGTGGCCGTTCTAGCAGTTTTCATAAAAACCCGCTACTACTGGGAGGAGATTGAATGGCGCCACCAATACCTGAAACGGGGTCAGAAATGGCCGTTGGCGTAATCACTGCCATAGCAGCATTCCTGACCACAAGCATTCTCTTGGGTTTTTTCATGAGGAAGAAACGAAAGTTTGTTTCAAAAGCCATCAGATGTCTAGCAAGTTTTAAGTGTAGCAATGTTTCATTCTAATACTCCAAAAGTCGTGTTTAATTTGATGGAGATATTTCCATGGTGGAATGAAAAGCAGAAGAAACTGGCTGAAGAAGCAAAAACTTTCGCCGACAAGAACTTGTCGAAAGGAGAAGAAGTCGCTTGGACCCAAGAATTTCCTTCAACCCTTCTTAAAGAAGTAGCAGAGAAGGGGTGGTTCGGTGCTCTCATTCCAAAAGAATATGGTGGTATAGAACTTGGCGTAACGGGCTCTTGCATCATTGCGGAGGAACTTGGTCGCATATGTGCTGCACTGACAGCGGCCTATTCGGTAACCATGTTTGGCGGTGTAGAACAACCCATAAAGTTTGGCAATGAAGAACAAAAGCGAAAGTGGTTGCCCCAAGTTGCAAAAGGCATGCTCGGAGGCATCTGTATAACCGAACCCGGTGTGGGTTCAGATGCGGCAAGCATCGAAACGACGGCGACACAGGAGGGCGACCACTATGTGTTTAATGGCAAGAAACGTTTTATTACCAATGCAGGTATGGGCGACATTTATTGTGTGTATGCTAGGACCAGCGACCATCCCGAAGACAGAGCAAAGTATAGGCATCTTAGTGCATTTATCGTTGAGAAAGATACACCAGGATTTTCCCTTGAGCGAATCAACGAGTTGGGAGGGTGGATTGGACTTCCCAATGGATACTTGGACTTTGATGATGCAAAGGTGCCTATGAGTTCTCGTTTGGGAGCCGAAGGCGAGGGTTGGACGATTCTTGTGGACGGGTTGAACTTTGAGAGAAATCTTTTCGCAGCTGGGATGCTTGGTCCTATGCGAGAAGCCATACGATATGCTGTTGGTCACTCAGAAAGACGTATTCAGTTCAAACAACCGTCAATTAATTTTGAGATTAATCAATTCAAAATTGCCGACATGTTTGCGAGACTGCGGACCGCACGATTACTTGTGTATCACTCAGCACATCTTATGGACGTGAAAGCAGACGCCGTGATGGAAGCAACGAACGCCAAGCTCTACACGTCAGAAGCCTACGAGAGACATATGATTGACGCGATGCAGGTTATGGGCGGAGATGGTTGGACACGGTTCTACCCAGTTGAAGCACTCATGAGAGACACCCAAGTCAACAAATTAGGCGCCGGAACCAGCGAAGTGATGAGAATGGTTCTGTTCAGACAGGGAATACGCACAATGGCTGAGGAGCTGAAGATGCCGCACCGTCACATGCATCCTACATTAGGAGTACCTATCTCAACCTTAAGCCTCTCACCTATCACAGAAATTAATGAAAAAACTGTGCTTGAAATGCTGGCAGAAGACTACAAAGTAAACCCAGGACTTTACATGAGCCGCAACGACATGAAAGCACTCTTAACAGGCGTGACAGATGAAAAGCTTGACAGCATCATAACCGCGTTAGAAGCCAAAGGACTCGTTAAACTCCATCGTGACAGAAAAAGAAGAATTGCTTTGGCAAAAGCCTCATACAAAGGGTTGAAAGAAGCAAAACCGCTTGAAGATTATAAATGGTTCCCTGAGTGGGCTAAGAAGCAACTCAACATCTAAGATGCACGCACATATGTACTCAGCAAATTTATCAGTACTAGAGGAGATATGAAATGGGTGTTGCAATTGTAGGAGTGGGGCAAACCCCTTTTAGTAGAAGTTGCGGGACAAGTATTCGAGAGCTGTGCTTCAAGGCATTCAGGGACGCTCTCGAAGACATCAATCTCGCACCTAAGGAGATAGACACCTCTGTGATTTGTTCCGCTCCAGAGTATGATAAGCAGAGAAGCCCAGCTGGACTGATATCTGAATATCTCGGTCTAACCCCCAAGCCAACGTTCTACGCCGAGTCTATTTGCTCTTCAAGCAGTACAGGGGTAAAAGTTGGGTACAGCTTCGTAAAATCCAAACTTCACGATATAGTTGCAGTAATCGGTTTCCAAAAGATGTCAGAAATATCCTCAGCAGAAGTCCAAGAAAGGATGGGTAGAGGCGCAGATATACAATGGGAGTCACCCTTCGGCACCATGATGCCAGCTGGCTATGCAATGTTCGCCCACGCCCACATGCAAAAATATGGAACCACTGAAGAGCAGCTGGCAAAGATTAAGATTAAAAGCGCAAAATACTCGCTCTTAAACCCCTTGGCTATGTATCGAAGAGCAGTAACGTTGGAAGAGTGTCTAGAAGCTAGAGTTATAGCAAGCCCATTAAAGATGTTTGACTGTTGCGCAAACGCAGATGGCGCTTCGTGCGTGATCATGGCAAGTGAAGAAAAGGCCAAGAAGATAACGGACACCCCGGTTTGGGTGGCAGGGATAGGCGCTGCAAGCGATACTCTATCCACAACGAGTAGGACTAATTTAACTGGTCTTGACTGTGCGATTAATGCTGGAAAGCAGGCTTACAGGATGGCTCATGTAGAGGCAAAGGATGTGGATGTGGCGGAGGTGCATGACTGCTTTACGATAGCTGAAATGATGGCATATGAAAACCTGGGCTTTTGCAAACCTGGCGAGGGAGGTAAGCTAATTGATGAATCACAAACGTACATTGGGGGCAAGATCCCTGTGAATGTTGATGGAGGGTTGCTGTCTAAAGGACATCCAATAGGTGCAACCGGGGGTTCGCAAATCAGAACGATTGTGTTCCAACTCCAAGGAATAGCCGGCAAAACCCAGGTTGACGGCGCTGAAATCGGTCTAGTCCATAACATTGGTGGGATTGGATTGTATGGAAATGTGACGATACTGCGAAGGTGATTTTCATGAGTTTTAGCAAGTTTGGGAAGATAAGTTATGTTTCAGAGACTAAGGTAGCGGATTTTGTGAAGTACTTAGAGGAAGGAAAAACCATGGCAACCAGATGCAGCAAATGTGGAAAACTCTACTTTCCTCCTAGAGCTGATTGCCCAGATGATTTGTCAATGGACATGACGTGGGAGGAGTTAAGCGGAAGATGTAAACTACTCACATATACCTTGGCTCATTTCGCACCAACTGGCTTCCAAGACGATTTGCCTTATACTATTGCCTTAGCACAATGTGAAGAAGGTGTAAAAGTATATGCACTTTTGAGCAAAGACATAAATGGAGACGAAATCCGCATCGGCATGGATCTCCGACTCACGCCACTCCGATTACCCAATGGCAGAATCACCTACGAGCTGAAAAAGGTTTAAGTTTAATGCATTAAATCATGGACTGGGTATTTACATGAGAGCCTATGGATCAATAAAGTTCGGTGTCGAATGCCCTAACTATCCTTGGGAAGTCATACGCGATACTGCCATGTTGGCAGAGAAGATCGGATTCGACTCCTATTGGATTCCTGATCACCTTGTGGCTACCGGAGTAAGGCGTTGGGATGCTCTACACGCTTGGAGCACTCTTTGTGCCCTTGCTGTACAAACGAAAAAAATCAAGCTGGCTACTGGCGTGAGCGACACCTACCGGCATCATCCTGCTGCTTTAGCTCAAATGGCAGCGACTTGTGATGTCTTATCAGAAGGTCGGGCGATACTTGGGATAGGCCTAGGTGAGGCGATGAACCTGGTACCTTTTGGCATTCCTTATGACAAGCCAGTGGGAAGAACGATTGAGGCTATCCAGATTATCCGAAGATTGTTTACTGAAGATTTTGTTGATTTCAAAGGGAAATACTATGAGTTGAAGAAAGCCTTCCTACGACCTAAACCCGCGGTACCGATTTCTGAAACAGAGTATCGGTCTACTGTTCCAATATTTATTGCTGCAAGTTCACCGAGAACCATGAGGGTGACAGCCCAATATGGCGACGGATGGTTGCCTGCAAACTTGGTGCCTGAAGAGTATAAGAATAACCTCGAAAAAATACGAGAAACAGCGAAGAAGTATGAGAGAGATCCTTCGAGTATAGAGCCTGCCCATTTCATGTACGCAGTAGTTGCTAAGGACGCAGAAACCGCTAGAAAGAGTATGATGCTGACTGGTAAGATGATGCTATTATCAAGGCCGAGGATACTCGAAAAAATTGGATTCGAACCTCCTACATACGACTTTGAGATGACATTTAAACTTGTTTTTCCGCGGGACGGGAAATCTTGGCTGGCGAAGTCTAGGGAGCTGCCAGATGATGTCGTTGAAAAGTCACCCTTCCTCTTTGGGTCGCCCGATGATATCATAGACAAGCTTGACGAGTTCGCTAAAGCTGGTTGTCGCCACTTTGTAATGAATTTTCAGGTCTCACCAAGGATTCTGAAGGAAACCTGCCAGCTTTTCGCGGAGAAAGTTATGCCCTACTTCAAGGAGAAGTAAGCCTTCCTGAAGAGGAACACCCCAAGGTAAACGCAATCCTAAGAGAATTTATATCAAAAGCCATGCTTAAAGTGGAGACATGGACACGCAGCAAGTGATTGAACACTTAAAACAGATAGTGAAACCAGAACAGATTCTAACAGACCTTGAAGACCTCTATGTATATTCTTTTGAAAAAATCTTTGAGAAACAAAACCCAGTGCCAGACATAGTTGTTAAGACACTTTCATCTAAAGAAGCTCAAAGAATTCTCGAACTAGCTGGGAAAAGGGGCTTCACAGTTGTCAAGAGAGGTGCACCGCTTAATACCCAAAGCATAAGGAAGCTGCTAATCTTAATAGATGACGTTCCAGTTCCAGAACTGAAAAGAGTTCCATCAAAAATAAGTGAGACAGCAGAAATTTTAAATGAAATTCGTGAGAGAGGGCATGGAAGCCCTAGAAATTTAGCCCTCGGCCTGAAAATCTTGTTTTTGGAGAAAAACTTCGCAAAATGCGAAGAATGTAAAACCTGTAGCGGTTATTGCACAGTCACGTCATCCTTTGAAGGAGTTGAAACGTGGTCTTCAAAGGGAAGAGCCATCATAATTAGAGGTCTCCAAAACGGAGAACTCGCCATCTCCAAAAAGATGATTGACATACTATACACATGCACTGAGTGTGGTTTATGTTTTGCCCAATGCTCTGAAGACCTTGAACTTAATGATGCCATACTGGCAATCCGACATCAAATCGCCGAAAAAGGACTGGCGCCAGACATTTTCCACGAAACAGCCAAAAACATCATAGAAGTTGGGGACCCTGGAGCGGTCTCTGTTAAGCGTCGCCTTTCATGGATGAAGGACTTTGCTTTTCAACCTCAGCCTGAAAAAGCCGAAGTTCTATACTGGGTGGGATGCATGGTGGCAGACAGAACCCCAAAAACCGCTGAGTCCTTTTTAAGAATTTTGAACCATGCGAACGTTAATTTCAAGATGCTTGGGGAAAGGGAGGGCTGCTGTGGATATGTCCTGTTTTCAACAGGACTTTGGGATGAGGCAAAAGAGGTTGCAAAAGATGTATTATCAAAAATTGAAAAAATAGGAGTTGAGACTCTTGTTACACCTTGTGCAGGATGCTACTACACTTTCACGAAGCTTTATCCAGAGATTTTGGGAATTTCACTTCCATGTGAAATCCTCCACTCATCACACTTTATCGAAAACTTGATAAAAAATGGAAAGCTTAAATTGAAAAGTTTGGATTTTAGGGTTAGCTATCACGATCCTTGCTCTCTAGGCAGGCACAGCGGGGTTTTCGATGCTCCACGCAACGTCTTGAAGGCAATACCAGACCTATCACTTACTGAAATGTCACTAAATAGGCAGCTTGCAAGGTGCTGCGGTGGTGGCGGAGGGCTTTGGTCGTATAACCATAGGGCTAGCATGAATTCAGCGTTTAACCGGTTGGCAAAAGATGTGGTTCCGCTCAACGTAAATGTTTTGGCAACTGCTTGTCCAACGTGTCAAATGAATCTGCGTTATGCGTCGATTAGAAACTTGATTCCAGTCAGAATTTGTGACTTCGCCGAAATTGTTGACTACGCCATAGTTAAAGTTGGTTCTTAGATAATAGTTAGCATCTTTTTTAGATAATCAGAGAATTTTTCGGCTGCCACTCTTCTTTTTCTCATGCTCAGTGTGGTTGGGTCAAGATACAGCAAAGCCTTGGGTTGACAGAACTTGACACAGACAGGTTCACCGCCGCATAGATCACACTTGGTGATTTTCTTGGTTTTATTATCCACTCCAATGCTACCAAACGGGCAGAATTGCACACACAACCTGCATCCAACACAGAAATTATCATCTATAACCACCGCCCCAGTTTCAGAATCCCTCTTTACAGCATGCATAGGACAAACAATTTCGCAGATTGGGACATCACATTGTTGACAAACCATCGGAATATAGATCCCTTCATTCTCCCAATTTGTAACGTGAATCCTAGCCTTCTCGGGCGCACACGCTTTTTCATGATAAATCGAACATGCTATTTCGCAAAGTCTGCATCCAGTGCATTTCTCAGGATCGATAGCTAACATCTTTTGCAAACTAAACCACCTCATACAAGATTTGACGGTTCTTTGTCAAGACCAAGCTTTTTCAACGTTTCCGTCGTGGGAACGCCGTTGTTATCCCAGCTGTGGAGTTCGTAATATTCATCTAGCATTTTGTTGAACTTTTCTCTATTAATCTTCTTGTTTCTTGCAACGGGTAGCCCGATTGGTGTGGGCTCTTTGAAGTAACGTTCTGGCAGATCGTCGTCTTTCCTTGAGAAGCCTTCCCGCAGGTTAAACAATCTCTCGATCGTGTAGATTCTTTCTCCGATTTTCATTAGCTGTGCCTTTGAAATTTCCATTCCAGTTGTCAGTTGAATAAGTTTCGAGAATTCTTTCCATTTGGGGGCGTGCACGGCGCAGAAAACGGTTTGGAACTTGCATATTCCGATGGAGTCTGTGACGGCATAGAGGAGTTCTTGCCACCAAACCATTCGGCTTTTTCCTTCATAAGAATTATAGTCTGCAGACACGGGGCCACCGTATGTTTCTTTCAAAAGATCTTCTGGTAAGCCGTACATATCTATTGCGGGGCGACTTCGCAGGTGGTCGGCGCCCCTTGTGGAGGTTGCGATGCCTAAGGCAAAGCTTGGCGTGGGACGTTCGTCTGAGTGGAGGTTGCTCATACCCTTTATTTGAATTGCATAGTACCCAGAACCCTTTCCTATTTTGGCGATTGCTCCTTTAAATCCGTCTGCCAGCGTGTTTCCGAACCCTTCTCTGTGGGCGATTTTACGTATCATCTCATACATGGCTTCTTCGTTACCCCATTCCAACTTCAGCCCATCAGTCACTTTTTCGTCGAGTATTCCTTTCTCGTAAAGTTCCATAGCCCACGCTATTAGCCCTCCAGTTTCCAAAGTGTCAAGACCGTGCTTATTGACTAAGTGATTTGCGACGAGAATTGTTTCCATTTTCTTGCAGTCAACCATCGTTCCAAAGGCTCCTAACGACGTGTATTCTGGGCCTTCACCAAAAAGGGGCGCGTATGGTCCTTCTCTGAGCACGTAGCGGTGTCGACAGTGCACTGCGCATCCGTAACATCCAGAAGTGCCAATGGAGTATCGGTCTATGTTCTCAGGCTCCAAGTCTTGACCATCCTCCAGCCGGTTGAGTTGAAAGTTTCTGGTTCTGATCAAGCCTGTGGTGTTTGTGTTGCTGTAAATTATCATCGTGCCCCAACGTGACTGCGCTTTCGACCATCGAGTGCTCGTTATCATGTCATTCATTTGCCTGCAATACTCAAGAAGTTCGTCAGGATAATGAAACTCGAGCGGGATGATTCCTCGAGCCGCAATTGCCTTCAAATTCTTCGAGCCCATCACACAGCCTATGCCAGTTCGCCCAGCAGAGTTCTTCATTCCAGTCCGCACGTTAGCGAATTTAACCAAGTTCTCGCCGGCAACACCGATGACTAAAGATTTGATGTTTTCATCTTCTTCATCTCGTCTTATGATTGTCTGTGTTTCAAAGGTGTCTTTTCCCCAAAGGTGCGAGGCATCTTTTATTCTGATTTCATCGTTCTTCACTAGAAGATAAACGGGTTTGTCAGCTTTTCCCGTGATTGCAAGGTGGTCAAAGCCAGCGAATCTCAGTTCGGGTGCAAAGAAGCCGCCCACGTTGGAGTCGCCGACAGCCCCAGTGAGGGGAGACTTGGTTGCGATGTCGCATCGTCCTGAACCTAGACATGGGATTCCTCCCAACAGTCCTGCTCCCACCAAGAGCACGTTTTCAGGACTCAACGGGTCAATTTTTGGCTTTAAATGATTGTAGAGCATGTACATATCAATGCCTCTACCGCCTAGATACAAGGTCCGCATTGTTTTAGGCACAGTTTTTTGAGAAATTTTTCCTGTTGACAGGTTTACGTAGGCTACTTTTCTGTTCCAAACCATTTTTCATCACCTGACTGATGTTAACCTAGGCCAGTCCTCTTACTTTGGCTTGATTCAGCGTCGGCCAAGATATTCGATATTTTGTTTTGCAGTTTGGGCATATTGCTGTCTCTGCTTTTGATTGAACAGGGAATCTCTTTAGGCAGTTTAAGCATCTAACCTCACTCATTCTATCTCACCTATCAACCTCCACCGACAGGGATTGTGATTATTATCAAATCGTTCTCCTTCAATTTTACATCTGTATCTCTTATGTTTTGACCGTTTAACATTACAAGTGTGTTAACATCAACTTGCCCAGTTTTTTTGTCAATGGTTTCTTCGAAGTCTTTGCCATATTTCTTTGCCAACATTGTGAGAACCTCTCCAAGAGTGGTCTCTGAGTAAATGTCATGGATGATTTCTTTTTTACCCACTATCTCCTTGAACATGGCGTAGAACTGAATCTTAATATGAGCGTTCATAAGCTTCACAAGTTGATGAATCCTAAAAGTATTAGGGTTGTGGGGCTGAATTTAATTGTTGCGGAATTAATATTACTGAGAGCATATTTATATAACTTATAGAATTGCACACGCAACCCGGAGGGTAGTAGAACATTTGGAAATTAGAAAATTACAGAAAATAAAGGGAGGTAGCTTCACTCTCTCAATTCCCAAAAAATGGGTAGATACAAGAAGGCTGAAAAGAGGCCAGCAAATGGTTATTTCAGAAGAAAATGACGGATCTCTCAGTGTATATCCCGTAACTGCACTTTCGGAAAAACCGTTGAAAGTCATGCTTCAGTTAGAAGAGTTTCCTGACATTAAGGCACTAGAATACAATATTGCCACTTATTACATCCAAGGAACAGATCGAATTGACATCGTTTCTAAAGAAATTATTCCTGCCGAACAGAAGAGAAAACTGAAGCTTTTGCGTCTCGCAATGCCTGGCGTAGAGGTTTCCGAAGAAGGAGCAAATAGGATAAGCTTTCAAGTCTTGATTGATCCTGCTGCGTTCCGCTTGGAATCACTTCTAAGCAAGACTTCTACATTCTCTTTGCACCTGCAAGAAGATGTTGTAAAATCAATGATAAATTGGGATTTTCCCCTTGCAAGAGAGGTTATCGAGCGCAGTGGAGAAGCCTTAAGGCATTACAGGCTTACGATAAGGCAAGTTGCTCTGGCTAGCATAAGTAAAGCAATTGCTAAAGAAATAGGGATAAGAGGTTGTCAGGAATGTGTCACTTTTGCACTGATGGCAAGAGATCTCAGCAGACTGGTTTATCATTGCTCCCAAATTGCCAGACATGTTCTTTCGCTTGAACACAAAAGAAAAGTAAGCCGAGGGATCTTGAATTTGGTAGAAGAAGTATCTAAACTAGCATACAACATGCAAAAAGACGCTGTTCAATCCTTTTTGAAGAAAGATACGAAACTTGCAGTTCACGTTCTCCGCAAGATGGGTGATGTTAGAAAAAAGGAGAAGAAGCTTTTGAAAGAGGTTATCAAAAAAGTTAAGGATATTGATACTGCTGTTACAATGGGATTGATATGCCGAGATCTGCGAAGAATAGCTGGTTATTCGGTCGCCATTGCAGATGATGGAATGAACAGGGTTCTTACTCCAACCGTTTAGGTAACAGGAAGAAACGTGATGATTGAACCTCAACCTTGAAACGCAAATATAAATACTGAATTTTTATATACACCCTTCTAATGTTATAAGCCACTAAATGAAAAAGGGATAGTGAATTATTTGGGATTGAATTGGTTACCCAGAGAAAGCGAACTTAAGAACCATGGTCTCCACGGCACGCAGCATTGGGGAGATGCTGCTCCACGCATTGTATACGAGAAGCGATCCTTAAAAGACCCCGAAGGAAAGGTAGTCGAGGATTTATTTGTCTCTTGGATTATCTTAGACAATCCTCGACAGTACAACTCGTACACGACAGAGATGGTGAAGGGAGTCATAGCGGGTTTTGAAAATGCTTCATTAGACAGAAGCGTCGTGGCAATAGTCTTCACGGCAGTTGGGTCGTCAGCGTTCTGTACTGGCGGAAATACCAAAGAATATGCTGAGTACTACACTATGCGGCCTAACGAATACGGTGAATACATGGAACTTTTTAATCACATGGTAGATTCAATTCTGATGTGTAAAAAGCCTGTCATTAACCGAATAAACGGTATGCGTGTCGCTGGCGGACAAGAAATCGGAATGGCTTGTGACTTGGCTGTTACTTCCGACTTGGCAATTTTCGGACAAGCTGGCCCTAGACACGGCTCTTCACCAGACGGTGGCTCCTCAGACTTCCTGCCTTGGTATCTAAGCATTGAAGATGCCATGTGGAACTGTGTCTCCTGTGAAATGTGGAGTGCCTATAAGATGAAAAGACTTGGATTGATAAGCAAAGTGGTTCCAGTAATCAAGGACGGAGATAAATGGGTTCGCAACCCATCTGTTATCCTAGACAAGTACGTGGGAGATGGCGAAATCGTATTTGGTGAGTTCAAAACAGGCGAAGAATACAAGAAAGCTATGGCTTATATCAAAGAGGCAAGAGAACAGAACAAGATTAGCCTTGAGCTCTTGGACGAAGAGGTAAACAAAATAGTTTGGACCTTTGCAAATCTTTTTCCGGGCTGCTTGATCAAAGCTATGGACAGCATCCGAGCCAAGAAAAAGTTCTTCTGGAATCACACAAAAGACTACAACCGCCACTGGTTAGCCGCCAACATGAACTACGAGGCTTTTCTAGGCTTCCAGGCTTTCAACACCAGAAAGATCACGGGCAAGAACACGATCGACTTCATCAAGTTCCGCCAACTGCTCGCACAGGGAAAACTTGCGGACGAAGAAATGTATGAGGCAGTGCTGCCTAAGCCGAAGAGTCAATCAACCGAAAAAGCAGCAGAAAAATAAAGATTCCAAACTTTTTTAAATATGAAGAAGGAACAAGAAAAAATGATGGAAATACCTGACAAAATACAGACTTGGCAGATGACAAGACCATGGGCTAAAAACAGAGAAACTGGCGAAGTTATTGAGGGCAAACTGGAGCTTACTGAGATCCCCGTCCCACAACTTCAACCAGGTGGAGCATTAGTAGAAATCGCGGGGTGTGGAGTTTGTCACACAGATCTTGGATACTTTTATGACGGCGTTCCGACGGTCACGAGGCCGCCTCTCACCTTGGGGCATGAGATAAGCGGTGTTGTGGTGGCTGGCGATAACAAGCTAATAGGAAACGAGGTTATCGTGCCTGCCGTTATGCCTTGCAACAACTGTCCTATTTGTGCTGCGGGAAGAGGAAATCGATGTCTGTCTCAGCGGATGCCTGGAAACAGCTTAGGGATCTACGGAGGATTCTCCAGCCACGTACCCGTTCCTTCTGCGGATTTGTGCATGGTAGAAGATCGTGGTGATTTTCAACTGGCTGAGTTAGCGGTGATTGCTGATGCGGTGACAACTCCTTATCAGGCGTGTATGAGAGCTGGGGTTAAGCAGGGAGACAACGTGGTTGTGGTTGGTGTTACAGGAGGGGTTGGCAGTTACGTGGCTCAGATGGCTAAAGCTTTTGGCGCCAAGACCGTAATTGGCATTGCTCGCAATCCTGAGAAGCTTAAAAGAGCCCTTCAGTACGGTGCTGACTTTGTCATAAACTCCACGGGCAAAGACGCAAAAATCGTTCGTGACGAGTTTCGAGAGCTTTGCAAAGTCAATAACCTTCCTAGCAAGTATGGTTGGATAACCTTTGAGGTGACTGGAACCGCTCCTGGACAAGCAATAGCGCTCAACTTCTTGTCCTTCATCGGTAAGCTCATTGTAATAGGATTTGGTATGCAGAAGAACGAGTATAGCATCTCAAGGTTGATGGCGTTCGACGCCGAGATCATAGGCACTTGGGGCTGTTTGCCCGAATACTACCCGAAAGTATTGAAGTTGATCCTAAACAAGACTATCAAGATCAGACCCTTCACCGAAACTCGGCCAATGAGCAGAATCAAAGAAGTTTTTGAAGAAGCCCACGCTAGAAAGTTGATGAAGAGAGTTGTTCTCACTCCCGACTTCTAGACCAACGATCGAAGGGTTGCGTGCTGCCAACAAAGATGTTATTATTTTCCTTTCCATTCCGGCTTTCTTTTTTCTAAGAAAGCTTTCAAGCCTTCCACGGCATCTTCCGTCCGTATCAGCTGCTTCAAATAAATATCAGTTACACCATCTAACGCCTCCTTAAAATCTGAATCGATTCCTTGATAAATCGCTCTTCTGACCATCTGTAGCACTATTAGACTCATTTTTTTCAACTTATTTACTAATTCATTAGTCGCATCAGCCAATTTCTCAGGTGGGACAACCTTGTTTACCAAACCGATTTTCTGCGCTTCTGTTGCGCTGATTGTGTCACCAGTGAATATCAACTCCAAAGCCTGTTTTCTTCCAATCAGTTTGGGTAGTAACACCGTTGCTACTGTGGCTATCGCTCCAACTTTGATCTCAGGTTGTCCAAACTGGGCCTTGTCAGAAGCAACAACCATATCGCAAGCTATCGCCAACTCGCAACCGCCGCCCAAGGCGAAGCCATTAACCATGGCTATTGTTGGTTTATGGAGATCAGTTAGTAGATGGAACATCTTGTGAAACTGGTCAAGTGTCCTACCGATTTTTTCTGGAAGATGAGCACTAACATCAACTCCTGCCGAAAACGCGCGATCACCAGCACCAGTAATGACCACTACGTATGCATTCTTGTTACCATCCGCGTTTTCTAGCGCTGCAATTATTTCTTGAATTGTCTCTACGTTTAGGACGTTGAGTGGCGGCCTGTTAATGGTGATTCTGGCAACTCCATCTTCTACCTCATAAATGATGTTTTTGAAGTCTTGACTCAAAGTATAACCTCCGAATTGTGAAAAATAGTTTGCTGGTTTGCCTAATATGATTTGCCTTCGTATAGAACTGAGGCTGTTTGTGGGTTCAGAAAAATATAAATGCGGAGATTTTATATTTTTCTCTTCCAATTTATATAACGTGCTTGGAAGTGCTCGCTTGGTCGAAGAAATATTCCAGAAGTTTAAGGATTGGATAGATAATCGACATGAATATGCGAAAGAATGGAAAGAGAGAACCAATCGCAAGATCATAGGTTACTTTTGCACCTATGTGCCCGAAGAAATTCTCTATGCTGCCGACATACTACATGTCAGAATTCTTGGCAGCCATGAACCACCAACCGTTACCGAACCCTACATATTCGCAATGTTTTGCCACCTGTGCCGTGACTGTTTAGCCCAAGGTTTGAAGGGAAAATTCGATTACTTGGACGGAATCGTTGAAGGTCAAGCTTGTCTTCACCTGAGACAGGCATTCAATGCTTGGCGGCTTCACATACCAGTCGACTACGCTTATTACATATATGTTCCCCACAGCGTTCAAAACCCTCATGCAACACCGTACTTTACGCAAGAGTTGGCAAAATTCAAGCATTCGCTAGAAGAGTGGATTGGCAGGAAGGTTACCGACAGCGATCTTGACAGGGGAATAAGAACAATGAACAGAAACAGGGAGTTGATGCGGAAAATCTATGAATACCGAAAACTCGACAACCCGAAGATAACCGGCCTTGAAGCCATGGAGATGGTGCTTTCAAGCCAGATGGTGGATAAAGAAGAGCACAGCAAACTTGTGGAGCAACTGCTGCGAGAACTTCCAAACCGAAAGTTAAATCGAAACCCCGGTGCCCGTCTGATGATAATTGGAAGCGAAGACGACGACAGAATCTTCATGCAAAACGTGGAGAATCTAGGCGCAACATTTGTAATCGATGAGCATTGTACTGGAAGCAGATACCTATGGAACAATGTAAGTCCCTCAGAAGACAGACTAGGAGCGATCGCAGAACGCTACATAGACAGGGTGCCGTGTCCAAGCAAAGACTGGCCAGAATTCACAAGGGTTAAACACGTTGTAAACTTAGCTCAAGAATTCAAGGCTCAAGGGGCTCTCGTAATACAGAACAAATTCTGCGACCCACATGGAATCGAAATTCCTCCTTTGAAAGAAGCCTTAAAGTCCATAGGAGTACCCATCTACCCCTTAGAATTTGATGTGACGGTTCCTTGGGGACAGTTTAGAACCCGTGTAGAAGCATTCCTAGAAACGCTGACGGGGTTGGAGGACTTGTTTTAATAATTGTCTTGAGAGGTGAAAAGGATGGTAGAAACAATGAAAAAATTTCCAACTGAACAATTGAAGTGTTGGAATGAGGCCAAGAACCTAAGAAAGAGCTACTATGAGAACTATCTAAACGCTCATGAGAAAGGCGGTGTGCGCTGGGCTGGCGGTGCTTGGAGTTTCAGCTCCATACCAGCTGGACTCGGCGAAGATGTCTACAGCTTAACGGGCGAACCTTACGGAGCAACAATAGCCTTCTTCAAGGACTTCACAGCTAAATGCCACGAAGCCACCGAGGCAGCAGGCTTTCCACGCACCCTCTGCGCCTACATGAGAAACTATTGGGGCTCTATTCTACTCGACAAATACATTCTTGCTGATGGAAAAGTAATTGATGAGCATCCAGCTCCAGACTTCATTTGGCAAGATCACATCTGCTGCAGCCACGGAAAATGGTATCAAGTTGCAAGGTGGCTTGAGGAAAAGAAGGGCAAAAAAGTACCTATGTATTGTGTAGATGTTTCAGTTGGTTATCCGATGGATAAGCCTCTTGAAGAATACAAGATAAACTACATTTTTCAGCAGCTAAATGATGGAGTCGAATGGTTAGAGAAAGTTACTGAAAGAGAGTATGACGATAAATTGCTTTGTGAGGCTGTTTGGAACGAGATTAATGCAACAAGACTCTGGGCTGATATTTGCACCTTAAACCAAGCAGTCCCAGCTCCTTTGGATGAAAAATCTATGTATTCGCTATATGTCATGGGAACTCTTATGAAGCATCGCCCCGAATGTGTTACCTTCTACGAGAAGCTGAAAGCCGAGGTTGAGGACAGAGTCAGAAGGGGAATAGCAGCCGTGGCCAATGAGAGATTCCGAGTGATCACTGACACACAGCCTCCATGGGGTTTCCTACGGATTTTCAGGGAAATGGAGAAATACGGGGTTGTTTCGCTTGGGTCCCTCTATACTTATGGACTGATTGGAATGTGGAAGTATCGCCCAGATGGAACATGGGCGACAAAAGACCTTCCGCCAAGAAAGCCACAAACAAGGGAAGAGGCCCTAAGAATGATCGTTGAATGGACAGTTGACAGACCGGAATGGGCGCACTTCTACTTACCAGAAGCAAAGACAAAGATGATATTAAGCATTGTAAAACAGTGGAAGGTTGACGCAGTCTTGCTGCACTACAATAGGGGCTGCGAAGGTTTAAGCGTTCACATAGCTGAAAACCGTCACGGCCTAGTAGAAGCAGGCGTGCCAGTTTTCCCCTTTGAGGGGAACATGGGCGACGAAAGAGAATTCGACCTTCCAGGAACCCTAGCACGCCTAACCACCTTCTTTGAAAGTATGGGATTAAAAAAACTGAGGGAATAAAAAAATGATAACAGCCGGAGTAGATGTCGGAGCAAAATACGCGAAAATAGTGCTCCTTGAAGATGCGAAAAACATTCTTGCAAATGCTAACGGCATCGTTGGATTTGATATCTTGAAATCAGCAACTGAAGTTTTTCAAAAAGCCTTGGACAACACGAGTCTAAAACGTGACCAGATTGTTCACGTCGTAGCCACGGGAATGGGAAGAAAAGCTATCCATATGAAACCTCCGATAAACGCCGGAGAAATAGTTCCAGAGGTCATCGCTGACGCAAAAGGGGCTTACCATCTAATTCCGACAGTGAAAACAGTAATTGACGTTGGAGCTGAAGAAGGAAGAGGAGTAAAAGTGGGTGAAAACGGAAAGGTAAGAGACTTCGTCATCAATGAAAGATGTGCTGCAGGGGCTGGAACATTCATGGAAACCATGGCTAGGGCGTTAGAAGTGGGTGTTGAAGAAATGGGCCCTCTTGCACTAAAATCTACGAAGGCCATACCGATGAACGCCCAATGCTGTGTTTTCGCAGAGTCAGAGGTCGTGACCCTCATTCACTCAAAGACTTCAAAGGAGGACATATCGAAGGCAATACATGATGCCATGGCTGGCAGAATAGCCTCAATGGTTCTTAGAGTCGGCGTAGAAAAGGATGTAGCTCTAATTGGAGGCGTGGCGCTAAACCCGGGTTTCTTGCCACCTCTGAAGAAGGAGTTAAATACAGAAATCATTGTTCCTGAACATCCCCAATATGTGGGTGCCCTTGGGGCAGCTTTGCTTGCACTTGAAATGGAGGCCAAATAGATGAGTGAAAAATCTAGAGAGTTTTGGCGTTGGCGAGAATACAGGTACACAATGCCCGACATGGATTGGCACGATACAAAAGTAGTCACAGCAGGCGTTGACATAGGATCCGTAGGCAGCAAGGCCGTAGTTATGCTTGACGGAGAGCTTTACTCTTACGCAGCTATGAGAACAGGTGGAGAGAGCGAAGAAACAGCAATCAAAGTCATGAACTGGGCTCTTGAGGAAACAGAGTTAAAAACTGAGAATGTTCCTTACGTTGTTGGAACTGGCTATGGGAGAGTGAATGTTCCCTTCGCCAAGAGAACAATAACAGAGATTGCTTGTCACGCAAGAGGAGCCCATTACATCTACGGACCAACTGTTCGAACAGTGCTTGACATTGGAGGACAAGACTGCAAGGCTATCAGATGTGACGAAAAGGGAAAGGTCATGTCGTTCCTCATGAACGACAAGTGTGCAGCCGGGACAGGGAGGGGACTCGAGGTTTTCGCTGATCTAATTAGAGTGCCAATCGAAGAGCTTGGAAAAACTTCGTTAGACGTGGAAGACGAGCCGCCACCAGTAAGTAACACGTGTGTAATTTTTGCAAAAGCTGAATCTCTGGCTCTACTACGGCAAGGACGGTCGAAAGAAAAGGTTGCAGCAGCCTACCACCTCGCCATGGTTAATCGAATAATTGACCTCCTGATAAAAGTTGGAATCGAAAAAGATTTCGTAGTCACAGGAGGAGTTGCGAAAAACACCGGGATAGTTTCTAGGCTTGAGAGAAACCTTGGAATAAAGCCCCTTGAGCCTAAGTTAGATCCAATTCTAGCTGGAGCCATGGGAGCTGCACTATTCGCTAAGGCGCTCTATGAAAAAGAAATAGGCTTACGTTAAAAGGAGAAGACAAAATGCAAGCTCATTATGGCTATAAGGACGGTTCCGGAGACTACTTCATCATTATTGACACCGACAAATGTAACGGATGTGGAAAATGTGTCAATGCATGTCCTAATGGCGTTTTTGAGTTAATCGAGAACGAATTTGACCTTGAAGGCGGATTAATGGTAGCAGTAACCGAAGAACAGCGCAAGAAAATTAAGTATAGCTGTGGACCTTGCAAGCCAGTAAGCGGAGAAAGAAGACTTCCATGCGTCTTAGCATGTGAGCCTAAGGCGATAACCCATTCTTGGTAGGGAAAGCCTATCCCAGAAGCTGTCAAGCTCTTCATCAACGACGTCGAGGTTAAGGCGGAACAAGGTGAAACCATTCTTGAGGCTGCCATAAGAATAGATGTTTACATCCCCGCCCTTTGTCATCATCCAGATTTGCCACCACCTAACGAAGCTAAATCCATAGAAGCTATATGTCGTGGCAACGAGAAAATTGTAAGTGAATTTTCTGATAGGCAATTTGAAGGTTGTAAACTGTGCCTAGTCAAAGTTAAGGGTCAAGAAGAACTCGTTCCTGCATGTTGTACACCTGTTTCCGATAGAATGAAAGTCTTCACTGACACAGAGCAAGTTCGCGAAGAGAGAAAAGTTCAGTTAATGCGCATCTTAGCTAGGCACCCACATGCATGTCTTATCTGTGCTCAAAAGGAAGGCTGTACAACAGAGCCTTGCTCAACAAACGTTCCAGTGGAGGAGCGTTGCTGCCCGCAATTTGGCAACTGTGAACTAGAAAGCATTGCGGAATACATTGGAATCAGAGAGGACACCTCCAGGTATATCCCGCAAAATCTTCCTGTGATAAAGAATGACCCCCTTTTCTCACGTGACTACAATCTCTGCATTGGATGCACCCGCTGTGTCAGGGCATGCCAAGAGCTTCGCGGTGTTGGCGCCTTAGGTTTCGTCTACAAAAATGGGGAGGTTTTCGTTGGAACGGTGGCGCCAACGCTTATGGATTCTGATTGCCGGTTCTGCGGGGCCTGTGTAGAGGTTTGCCCCACAGGAGCGTTAAGGGATAAAGAACTAAAGACCGCAAGACGTGAAGCCGATTTAGTTCCATGTAAATATGCTTGTCCAGCAAACGTTGATGTTCCAAGATATATCCAACTAATCTCCGAAGGCAGATTTGCTGAAGCTGCGGCTGTCATAAGAGAGAAGTTGCCTTTACCCAATGTTCTAGCCCACGCTTGCTCCCGTCCATGCGAGAACGTTTGTAGACGCCAAGAGGTCAACCAAGCTGTTTCAATTTGCAGCCTAAAACGTTTTGCAATGGAAAATGACACAGAAATATGGAAAGAAAAATTAGAGACTGCAAAGCCAACGGGAAAAAAAGTCGCCATAATAGGCGCTGGCCCAGCAGGACTGAGCGCAGCCTACTACTCGGTTAGACTGGGACATTCAGTTACCATCTTCGAAGCTATGCCTGAACCAGGCGGCATGATGTGCTACGGTGTTCAAGAATACCGTCTACCAAAAGAAATCATTGAAAAAGACATTCGAGAAATCGTCAATTTAGGTGTAGAAATAAAGACTGGTGTTGCTTTTGGAAAAGATTTAACACTCAAAGCTCTCAAAAAGGAAGGCTATGAAGCGGTTCTTGTGGCTGTAGGTTTGCAAGCAAGCAGAAAGCTGAAAGTTGAAGGCGCCAACTTAGCACGTATAATTGGTGGACTCGACTTTTTAAGGGATGTCAGACTTGGTAAAACCACAAGCCTAAAAGGAAGAGTCCTGGTGATCGGCGGCGGTAATGTGGCAATGGACGTTGCCTTAACAGCCTTGAGGCTTGGAGCTAGCGACGTACAAGCTGCTTGTCTAGAGAAAACCGAAGAAATGCCAGCCTTTCCATGGGAAGTTCAGCAAGCACTTGAAGAAGGAGTGAAAATTCACAATTCCTACGGGGTCAAGAGAATTTTAGGCAAGGACGGTAAAGTGGCTGCAGTTGAACTTATGTGTTGTCTCTCAGTTTTTGATGAGGAAGGAAAATTTAATCCATCCTTCGTTGAAGAAGAAACAATGCCAATCGAAACTGACATGCTTGTACTTGCAATAGGGCAAGCCCCAGATTTTTCATGGCAGCCAGCAAATCCATTGAAGATGTCAGAATCTGGGTTAGTTGAGGTGAACCAATCTACAATGGAAACCAGCATTCCAAGCGTGTTTACATGTGGGGATATTGCGATAGGTCCGACCTCAATAGTCGAGGCTTTGGCATCGGGTAGGCAGGGCGCCTTCGCCATTGACAAGTACCTTGGGGGAACAGGAGTAATTGATGATAGATTTGTGGAAGTTGAAAAACCAAATCCTTGGCTTGGGAAGGTGGAGAAGTTCGCTTACAAAAAGTCTGCTCAAATTCCTAACTTGCCTGTTAAAGAGCGGAGGAGAAACTTCTTTGAGGTCGAACTCGGATACAACGAGAAAATGGCTCGAGAGGAGGCAAGTCGATGTCTAAGATGCGATTTGAGATTAAGCATTCAGCAAGCCCCCCAGCCTCCAGAAAAATGGTTGCCATTAACGGAAGAAGGCTTAAAAGTTGTTCCAGAAGGAGAAGGTGTTTACCAACTCTTAAACGAGAAAAAAGAGATTATTTACATAAAGGGAACGATGAAACTAAGAAAAGAACTTCAGGAGCAATTAACCACTAGCCGTGAAGCAACGCATTTCCTTTACGAAGAAGCAAAGATGTTTACCGCGAGAGAAAGCGAGCTTCTTCAGCAATTCCTCAAGAGACATGGGAAGCTACCGAGGCAGAATGTAGATATTGACGATCTCTACTAACCGCAGAAGACTATAGGCAAACTGTTTCAGAACATCTTCACAAAAGCTTAGCTAATTCTCTGAAACCGATAGAAGACTCTTTCGTCCTCAAGTTCCACAATCTTCAGTTGAACCTTTTCGCTGATCTTCAAATCCTCATATTTCGCATTGTCAATTCGTGCCGATATCAGTAAACCACCTATCTTAACCATGCCAATGCAGAACGGCACATCCTGAACGAAGCCTAAGGGAGCCCCCGCCCTCATCTCTGTAAAAGCGTAAAGCTCGCCCTCAACACCCAAGTCTACCCACTCCAGCTCGTCCGACAGACAACCTGAACAGACAACTCTGGGAGGCCACAAAAGTTCGCCGCATTCTTTGCATTTCGTTGTTGTTAAACGGCCTTCTTTGAGATTCTTGAAAAACTGACTGATTCTTGTGTTTTTCTCGTCTTCCAGCGGATAGAAATCCAGAATGTACGGAAGTTTTATGTTCTCTGGTCTTTTTATCTTCTCAAACTCTACGTTTCCCATACTTTAGTCCCTCGAATAAACCATGAGACTGTGCACATTAGCTGCTCCACTCAAGTTATGGGCGACAGCTGTTTCTGCGCCTTTAACGTATCTTCCTTTGGGTACTTCTCCACGGAACTGTTGCAGTATGTCTATGGATTGGAGAATTGCCGTGGCGCCTAATGGGTGCCCGCAACCGAGTAGTCCTCCTCTTGGGTTCACAGCTATCTTTCCGCCTATGTAGGGTTCGCCGTTTTCGATGAATTTTCCGCCTTTACCTTTTTCACACCAGCCAAATGCTTCGTATTCCATTATTTCTGATATCGTGAAACAGTCGTGTAACTCGGCGATGTCAATTTCGTTTATCGTGATTTTTGCTGTTCTCAAAGCTTCTTTGAAAGCCATTTTAAGGGGAACCCACTCGGTGATGCTTGCTAAGTTATTTACTGCATTTCCTACGCTGGCTTGTCCTGATCCAATAATGTACATGGGAGTGTCTGTGTATTTTTTCGCGTCTTCAGCAGGAACCAAAACAATCCCTGCAGCCCCATCGGTTATTCCGCTGCAATCGAACAAGTTTAGTGGAGGAGAGATCATCGGTGACTGAAGCACTTTCTCAACTGTGAACTCTTTTTGAAACTGAGCTATAGGGTTCATTGTTGAATAATGATGATTCTTCACAGAAACGAGCGCCATCTGCTCCTTCGTAGTTCCAAACTCGTACATATGTCTCTGAGCTGTCATCGCAAAGAACGGTGGGGCCGACATTGCGTTGACACCATCCCACTCTCGATCCAACACACATGTCATATTCGTCTGAGCCTCAGCCATGTCTGGCATAAACATCTTCTCCACGCCAAGGGCAACCGCCACATCAGCCATGCCACTCGCAATGCAAGCCCATGCATACCGAATAGCTGCTTGCCCAGATGCACACATAAGCTCAGTGGTTGCAATAACTTTCCTCGGAGTCATACCTAGGTACTCAGCAACCATAGGGGCGACGTGAACTTGAAACGTAAATCTTTCGGGTTGAGCGGCTCCAACAAGGAGTGCTTCAACATCTTTTGGAGAGATATTGTCAATGTTGTCGAACATCGCCTTTCCCGCTTCTTGTACCAGTTCTCTCCATGTAGCTTCGCGTTTGCCACATTTTGTGGTTCCTCCGCCTACGATGGCAACTTTCTTCACCAGAACACCTCAGTTATTTAAGGGGAAGAGAATCAAGTGTCATTATTTAAGGATAGAGTTTACTTTCCTTTATATCGGGGTTTTCTCTTCTCGAGGAACGCACTTACTCCTTCCTTGAAGTCTTCTGTGGAGGCGAGAACGCCGAATGCTTCTGCTTCGTTTGTTAATCCTATCTTCAAGTCGGTTTCTGTACTGTTGTTAATCAACTGTTTGGCTAACTCGATGGCTATTGGTGGCTTGTTCATGAGTTCGGAGGCAAGTTCTTTGACAGTCGATTTCAACTGTTCAAGGGGCACAACTTTGTTCACTAGGCCGAGTTGTTCAGCAGTCTTTGCGTCAATTCTTTTTCCTGTAAATATCATTTCTTTCGCTTTTCCCTTTCCTACAAGTCGTGGAAGACGTTGTGTACCGCCCCATCCTGGAATTAAGCCAACGTTTACTTCCGGTTGCCCCAATTTCGCGTTTTCTGAGGCAATCCGGAGGTCACATGCCATGGCTAATTCTAAGCCGCCTCCAAGAGCGTAACCGTTTATGGCGGCAATGACAGGCTTTTCAAGTTCTTCTATTTCCAAGGTTAGTTTTTGTCCGACCTGTGAAAGGTGCATTCCCTTATACGCGCCTGCGCCTTTCATCACGTTTAAGTCGGCGCCTGCGCAGAATGCTCGGTCTCCCGCTCCCGTGATGACCACCACTTTTGTGTTTTTGTCTTGTCTCGCGTCGGCTATCCTTGACGAAATCTCTAGAAGCGTTTCCTCGTTTAGAGCGTTGAGTGCCTGTGGTCTATTGATAGTAATAGTGGCTATTCCTTCACTCTTCTCGTAGAGTGTGTTTTTGAATTCCATCAAATGCCTCTCCTATGTTTCTACTTCTTTCTCCAATCGTAAAAGCCCTTTCCACTTTTCCTTCCCAACAAGTTCGCTCTTGTCATCTGCCGCAACAAGGGACAGGGGCTATACTTCGGACCTAGTTCTTTCTGCAAGACTTCCGCAATAGCTAATGTCGTGTCAATGCCAAGATAGTCAACTAAGGTCAACGGACCCATCGGCCAGTTCAATCCAAGCTTTATCGCTTTGTCTATGTCTTCTGGTTCTGCAACTCCTTCCCATACAAGATTGAAAGCTTCATTCAAGGCAGGAACGAGAATTCTGTTCACAATGAAACCAGCGGAATCTTTCTTGACAACAACTGTTTCTTTCCCCATTTTTTGGGAAACAGCAACTATCGTGTCAATAGTTTCGTCTGACGTTTTTGCCCCGCGGATAATCTCCACCAGCTTCATTAGTTGTGGCGGGTTGAAGAAGTGCATGCCGCAGAACTTTTCAGGTCTTTGAGTGCTTGAGGCGAGTTCAGTTATGCTGATAGAAGAGGTGTTGGAAGCCATTATGGCGTCTCCTTTTGCATATTTGTCGGCTTCTGCGAGGACAGCTTTTTTGATTTGGAGCTTTTCTGGGACGGCTTCGATTATGAGATTGGCGTCTTCTACAGCCTCCTTCATATCGAGCGTTGTATGGATTCTCCTCAATGTATCGCTCATGTCTTGTTCGGATATCACTTGTTTTTGTGTGAATTTCTGCAAGCTGTTTCTTATCATTCCCATGCCTTTGTCCAGAAACTCTTGCTTCACGTCTCTAATCGTAACCTCATATTTTGCCATCTGCGCCGACACCTGAGCAATTCCATGCCCCATCAATCCAGCACCTAAAACTGACACCTTTTTAATTTCCATTGTCCATCACTCTCTACAATTTTAAAGAAGTCTATTTCTACATTCGCCGTATTTAAGTTCAATGTTCTTTATGAGATGAGACTTGTTCAGTAGTAGAAGACTACATGCAAATGCGCAAAATAATCTTAGAGATGAAAATGTTTAAAGCAGTAACCAACGACCTTAACAATTCACTTGACGCAACAAATGGTGCAAAGAATGCGCATTACAAAAGTTGACGAACACATTAATTTGATAGACCTTGAACCTGCTGGAATTAAGAATTTCATAGCCAGCTACGTTTTGACGGGAAAGAATACAGCAATAGTTGAAGCGGGTCCTGTATCAACAGTGCAGAACTTGCTATTCAGCCTAAAGAAACTAAATGTTAAACCTGAGGAAGTCGCCTACGTTGCGGTTTCACACATTCATCTGGACCATGGCGGAGCCGTTGGAACCCTGGTGAAGCATTTGCCGAAAGCTAAGCTTATTGTCCATAAAAGAGGGACCCCCCACGCAGCAAATCCGGAAAATCTTTGGACTCAATCAAGAAAAGCCCTTGGAAGACTAGCCCAAATGTATGGTAAACCTGAACCCGTTCCGAAAGAAAGGATTATTGCGGCAACTGATGGTATGACCTTTGATATGGGAAACAATGTTAAGCTAAAGGTTATCGAAACTCTTGGACATGCTTCGCATCACTTGGCTTATTATGAAACACTAAGTCAAGGGATTTTCCCAGGAGACGCTGCTGGTATTTACCTAAATAAATTTGACGTGGTTGTGCCAACAACACCTTCGCCCTACCGTTTAGACATAGCTTTAGCATCCTTGAAAAAGCTAGTTAACTTGAAATCTAGGTTCTTGTATTATAGCCACTTTGGAAAAGCATACAATTCTACCGAAAAACTTCGAGCCTACGTAAAACAGCTTAAACTTTGGGAAGAAATTGCAAAGCAAAGTATAGAAAAAGGTGAAAACCTTGAGGCGATAAGTAAAAGACTAATAGAAAGCGATACAGCTCTTCAGAAAGCTAGGGAACACATCAAAAACCATCCAATTTTAAGCAAAACTGTGTTAGCTCAAAGCGTGGAAGGCGTTATGAAATATGTAGAAAAAATGCATGTGCAAACGTCTTAACCATAAAATGTTAGGAAGTGGCCTCAAATTAAAAATGGAATCCTCGTCTCAATAGGTTAGAAATAAATCTTACTTCAAGTACTCTATTTTGTGGTCTCAGTATGGAAGGGAAAAAGCCAACAATTGGAATTATCGGTTTAGGTCCTGCGGGCTCTATTCTAGCTGCTCACCTAGCTAAAGCCGGAGAAGACATTATTGTTGAAGACATTGTGCAAAAGCTTCTACTCACAATAAAACAGGAAGGGTTGCATATATCTGGAATCAAAGAACTAACCGCTAAAATAGATAAAACTACTAGTTCAATGTCTGAATTTTCCAAGTTAAACCCAGACATAATTTTTATAGCAACAAAAGCTTGCATTTTGAAAGTAATTCTCCCAGAAATTAAACAAATATACAAACCTGAAATGAAGATAGTTAGTTTCGAAAACGGACTCGACAATGAACAATTCATCACTAAAAGTCTAGGAATCGATACCGCATATCGGGTGGTCATCAATTATGCTGGAAATACGATAGGTCTCGGAAATGTTAAGATGAACTGGTTCCAACCGCCAAATTATGTCGGTGCTTTCTGCAAGGGAGAATACACCACTGATGAGACAACCAAATACATTTCCAACATGATGACATGCTCTGGACTGACAACACATGAAGCACCTGACATCAAAAAAAACGTGTGGGAAAAAACCATCTTGAACTCTGCTCTTTGCTCAATCTGCGCCGTAACTGGACAAACCATGAAAGAAGCAATAGAATTCGAACATACTCGCGATCTTGCAGTAAAAATACTCGAAGAAGGACTAGAAGTGGCAAAAACAGATGGATACGACTTCGGCAAGGGTTCCCTAAGTCGGTTTACATCATATCTCGAAAAGGGTGGAGCTCATAAGCCGTCCATGCTTATAGACGTTGAGAACAAAAACCTAACTGAAGTTGATTTCATGAGCGGAGCAATAGCTCACTATGGAGAAAAATATGGAATTCCAACACCTGTCAATTCCACATTCACAAGCTTGCTGAAAACCATAGAAAATCAATATTGAAATGGTTAGAAGTATGTTCAATGAAGTTTAGACAGCATCAAACCCAAATCCTTAAAATAAAAGGATAATGTCCATTCCTGTTCGAACCGTTTGAGAACAATACTGCCGAAGGAGTATCACTAATGAATGTTCTAAGTCCCTTCAGAAATTTGGTTTTGACAAGACATGATATAGCGAAAAGTTGGAAAACCAAAGGCAAACATGTAATTGGCTGGAGTTGTACCTATACTCCAGAAGAGCTCATCTACGCGGCAAATGCGCTACCTGTCATGGTTTTTGGAGATCTTGAAAGCACAAAACTCGCTGATATCTACCTGCCAATTAACACATGCTCTTTTGCACGTAGCTGTTTCAACTCATCTCTAAAAGGAGACAACGACTATCTAGACGGATTTGTTGCATCAAGCAGCTGCGATAACCGAAACAAAATTTTTGACATGTGGAGATACCATATTAAAATTCCATATATACACTTTATAAACACCCCGCACACGAGAACCGAAAGGGCGCACAACTTCTTTTATGAAGAAATTTTGAGGTTTAAGACATCATTGGAAAAGGCTTTTGGAAAAACAATTTCTGATGGTGCGCTAAAGAATGCAATCCAAGTTTACAACGAGAACAGGCTTTTTTTGAAGAAAGTTTATGATTTGAGGATGAATGATCCTCCGCTGATCTCTGGGGTTGAAGCATTAGAAATTGTCCTTTCCAGCATGGTGACGTCAAAAGAGGAACATAACAAGTTGCTGAACCATCTGCTAACTGAAGTTTCCAATCGTGCTGAGATGCCTAAAGGCGGCGTAAGACTGCTTGTTTCTGGAAGCGTTATGGATAACTCAGAGCTGCTTAAGATTGTTGAGGCTGTGGGCGGCAGCGTTGTTGCCGATGATTGGTGTACGGGTTCAAGGTATTTTTGGGATCTCGTTGATTCTGACGGTGATCCGTTGCACACCATTGCTGAAAGGTATCTAAACAAGATTCCGTCGTCTTTCATGGTTGAGGGTGAAGAAAGATTTGGGCACACAACTGAGATGGCGAAACGGTTTGATGTTGAGGCAGCGATAATTTTTGTTCTGAAGTTTTGTGACACTCATCTATTTGATGCTCCCCAACTTATGGAAGAGCTGAAGGCTCTGGGTCTGCCAGTTTTGTATTTAGAGTGGGAGCATTCTCTAAGTGGCTTAGCCCAGCTGAAGACGAGAATCGAAGCCTTCATAGAAATGGTGGGTGGAATAGAGTAAGCATGACAGAAGCTAAGCCAGAAAGAAGGTTGCAAACAACCAGAGGTTTTTACAGAAACTATGTGAAGAAATTCTACGAAGATGCCCACAAAGCTAAGGCCGAGGGAAAACCAGTTGCATGGGTTGCCTCAACTTTTCCAGTTGAAATGCTGCTTGCCATGGATGTTTTTCCAGTTTGGCCCGAAAACTACGCTTCTCTCTGTGCAGCTAGACAAGTTTCAGTAAAATTCTGCGAAATTGCCGAGGGCAAGGGGTTTTCTAAAGACCTCTGCTCTTATGCAAGAGTTGTGATTGGGTCTCTGTTTAAAAAAACAGATAATTTGCCTGAAGGAGGTATGCCTAAGCCTGATTTTCTCGTTGCGTCAACAGGTGCCTGTGACACACATTTTAAATGGTTTCAGTTTGTTAGTCGACAATATAAAGTTCCGTTATTTCTTTTAGATGTACCATACAACATAAGTGGAGCAGATTCGGAGCATCTTGAAAAGACACACGTAAAATTCTATATTTCACAGCTAGAAGAGCTTATTGACTTTCTAGAGAAGCAAACTGGCACAAAACTGGATAAAGACAAATTGAAGGAAAAAATAGCACTTTCAGACCGCACAAGTCAACTTTGGGAAGAAATTCAGAATTATCGAAAAACAATTCCTACTCCGATGGGTGCTCGCAATGCGTTCTCTGCAGTTTTCTTCATGCTTAGCATTCCAAGTACCCAGATGGCAGTTGACTTCTATGAGAAGTTGCGCGACGAAGTTAAGAAACGAGCAGAAAACAAATTTGGCATAATAGAAAATGAAAAATACAGACTATTATGGGACAACTTGCCACTTTGGTTTAACCTCAAATTCTTTGAATACCTCAACAGCTTAGGCGCAGTTGTTGTCGCTGAAACATTCTCTCATGTTTGGATGGGAAGGCTAGACTCTTCCAAACCTTTGGAAAGCTTAGCTAAGAAGTATCTGCCAAACTTCGCGAACTGCAGCATAGACAGAAAAATTGACTTGATACAAAATCTCGTGAAAGAGTTCAAGGCTGATGGCGTAATTTTGCCAACCAACTGGGGCTGCAGAATGATGTCTATAGGCGAAACAATAGTGAAGGATACAATCTACGAGAAACTTGTGGTCCCAAGCCTCATACTTGATGTAGATTCTTCAGATTGGAGAAACTACAATGAGGCTCATGTCAAGAGAAACGTTGAGGTTTTCCTTCAAGTGTTGAGTGGGAAGAAATAAAGAGGATAAAGCATACGGCTTCAAAGTTTATTGGCATATCTTTCTCGAAGTTTTCTGTGCAGTATCTTTCCAGTTGTAGTCCTTGGCATCTCGGACGGTAAGATAAAATCTACTGACTTGGGCTTCTTATATCCAGCCATCCTTCCACGACACCATTCAATAATCTCCTCTTCGGTGGCTATCTGCCCCTCTTTCAAAATCACAACTGCCTTAACAGCCTCACCCCACTTATCATCAGGCACACCAACAACAGCAACATCGAAAACCTTGGAATGCTTAGAAATAACTTCCTCAATCTCTGAGGGATAAACATGTTCTCCGCCTGTTATTATCATGTTGTCCTTCCTATCGACGATGTAGTAGTAGCCCTCCTCGTCACGCTTAACCATGTCCCTTGCAGTGAAAAAATCCCCTCGGAATGATTCCTTCGTCTTCTCAGGCATCTTGTAATATTCATTAAACATCATCGGGCCTCGAGAATATAACTCTCCAACTTCGCCAACAGGCACCTCATTCCCGTTCTCATCTAGAAGCCTAATTACATCGGTTCCGAGACCCTCTCGCCCCATTGAACTCAGCTTCCTCAGCTGATCCTCAGGTCTGAGAATTGTGACGAGCCCAGCCTCCGTAGAGCCATAAGCCTCATACAACCTGACGTTGGGAAAACATTCTAGAATCCCCTTCTTTATCTTGCTCCGGACAGGCGCTGAAGAACACAAGAAGCTACGCATAGAGCTCAAATCAAACTTCTTCCTCACATCCTCAGGAACATTCAATATTAAATGATAATGGGTTGGTATCAGCGAGATGAAGGTCACCTTCTCCTCATCTACCACACGCAGAAAATCAACAGGATCAAAACCCTTGTCCCGACCGACATAAAGGGATGCACCTATATATAGGAATAGTAGACCATAGAAAGTTGAGTTTACATGATACAAGGGCATGACTATCATACCCTTATCATCTTGTGAAAACCCGAACTCAACCGCGTTAATTAGAAAAAACGATATGTATGATTCGTGAGAGCGAACAACACCTTTCGGTATTCCGGTAGTTCCTGAGGTGTATATCTGAAACCATGTGTTTTTGCTGTCGACCTTTACATATGGCTTGTTATCAAGAGAGCCTTCAATAAATTTTTCATAGTTAATGTAGCCCTCGGGAGCAGTCTTACCAACCACTATGAAACTCTCTTCACTAATGTTTTGAAGGTTGGAGCGAACCGAGCTTACACAATCAAAAAATTCTTCATCCAACATCATCGCTCTAGCGTCAGAATTATTGACCACATACTCAACTTCTTGACCAACGAAACGCCAATTAACCGTGACAACAACCACACCAATCTTCGCACAAGCACAACAGACCTCCACAAACTCAACACTGTTATAGAGCATAACAGCAAGCCTGTCACCCTTACGCAAACCCGTACTCAACAAGCTGTTCGCGAGTCTGTTTGTTCTCAAATCAAGCTCAGAGTAAGTCTTAGTCTTTTCACGCCAGTCCTTAACTGCGATCTTCTTAGGAAATTTCTTCGCGTGAATCCTCAAGATTTCACCCAGATTCAGCCACATAATGCTTCCTCTCTCTTATTCGCATAGAATAGCCTTAGGCAATAATAAAAATTTCCTAGTTATTGAAGAGTCCTTGCGAAGCGTGTGCCGACTATGCCCACATGTGATTGAATGAGAGGGACTAGAAGACCTATATAAGATTGTGTTACAATAACAGATAAAAAAAATGCTAAAACGTCAAAATGAGGTGTAGAAATGAATTTCGAATTAACCCAAGAGCAGAAGGCCATCAAAACCTCAGCCCAAGAATTTGCAGAAGGCGAATTCCAACCAGAAATAGCAAGAGAATTTGACCAAAAACACGAATTTCCTCAAGAAATATATAAAAAAGCGGCAAAACTAGGTTTCATTGGCTGCTATTTCGACGAGAAGTATGGAGGTCAAGGATTAAGTCTTCTCGAATATGTGCTAATCGAAGAGGAATTCTGCAGAGTAGACTCAACGCTAGGATCAGCCATGTTCTCTGCCCTCTTTGGTAGCGACCTCATTATGGAATACGGTACAGAGGAACAAAAAATGGGATACCTACCAAAAACAGCACAAGGTGAATGGGTATCCTCAGGAGCCTTCACCGAACCAGCCCATGGTAGCGACATCACAACTCTTGACACAGTCGCAGTGCAAAATGGAGATGAATACATAATAAACGGTGGAAAGACAATGATAACAAATGCCACCATTGCCGACTACGCTGTTGTTCTTTGTCAGACAAATCCCGAAGCGAGACACCGAGGCCAAAGTTTATTCATCGTAAAAAACGGGACACCAGGATTTGATAGCAACGAACTCCATGGGAAAATGGGGATTAGAGCATCGACATTAGGAGAATACGTATTTGATAATGTACACGTGCCTAAGGAAGCACTTCTTGGCGAGGAGAATAAGGGTTTCTATCACTTCATGGAATTCATAGATGTCGGTCGAATAAACGTTGCTGCACAATCTGTGGGTATGGCTCAAGGAGCCTTTGAGCGCGCGTTGAAGTACGCAAAAGAAAGGGAGCAATTTGGACGACGCATTGCTGATTTCCAGGTAATTCAGCATAAACTGGTTGACATGGCTCTTAACATAGAATCTGCAAGACTTTTAGTTTACAAGGCAGCGTGGCACGTAGACAAAGGAAAAATCATTCCTAAATGGGCTTGCATGGCGAAGACAATAGCAACAACAAATGCCATAATGGTGATAAGTGAGGCAATGCAGATCTTCGGTGGGTACGGCTACCTTGCAGACTATGATATTGAACGTTACTATCGTGACATTCGAATCTCTACAATATATGAAGGAACCACTGAGATGCAGAAAAACGTGATTGCCAGAGTTCTTCTACATGAGTAAACACATGTGCTTGATCCTGTAATAAAGGGAAAAACAATGGCTGTATTCAAGACAACTTATCGTGTTACTTGGTCAGACACTGATGCCGCCCAAGTTGTCCATCACTCAAACTATTTTCGACTCTTTGAGAGAACAGAGGAAGAGTTTTACGAACATCTAGGCTTAAGCTTTAATTATATCATAGAATGTGGATATTGGCTTCCGAGAATTGAAGCCTTCTGCCAATATAAAACACCTTCCAGATTCGGTGATGTACTGGAGATTTCGTTATCGGTGGAGGAAATCAAGGAAAAAACGATAAAGTATAGATTTGTTGTTAAGAAGAAAGATACTGATGTTTTGGTGGCAGAGGGCTACGTGGTGGTGGCGACTGCAGATAAAAAAATTCGAAAAGCAATTAATATCCCTTCAGAGATCGTTGAAAAACTGAAAGCCTTCCAAAACAGTTAAAGTACTCCAATACTCCAAGAACCGAAAACAGTTCGGTGCTCCAATAATTAAGTTTCAAGCAATATCCTTTAGACTAACGGATATGGCAACGACGATCGAAGAAGCAAGACTGCTGACTTACGAGGCTGCTTGGCTTTATAACCAAGGAAAGGTTAGTCCTATGGCTATGTCTATGGCTAAGGCTTATGCCAGCAGAGTTGCAATGGAAGTTACAGACGAGGCTATGCAAGTCTATGGTGGATACGGTTATCTCGCAGACTATCACTTAGAACGTTTCCATCGCTGCGCGAAAATAATGGAGATTTACGAAGGAACCACGGAAATGCAGAAACTAACTATACTGAACTACCTAATGAAATCAATGTAGTTCACTTTTTTCTCTTCGTTAGCTGTACGCTTGATGAAATGACACATTTTTTCGAAGATAGGGAGCAATTCCGCGTTTTTTCTCTTCTACCGGAAATGTTTCCATTGCTATCAGATCATCAACTTTCTTCAAGTATTTTTCTTGCTCATGTTGCCAAGACTTATTTTTGAAAAATTTGTGAGGTATCGAGTAGCGTTGGGTCATTTTCATGTCTTGAAGTACATATTCATATCTATGCAAGAAACCCATCCTAACTAATTCCCCTAAGCTATCTAAAAACCTTCTGAGTTCTGCTAAAGGCAGATAAATATAAGCGAATAGTGACGGTTCTCCGAAAACCTTGCCCATAGAAAGAGCAAAAGGCTTGTCTAACAATGAACGCGCAAATTTTGACATTTTTTCCAAGTTGTCAAACCTGAACATGAAAAAGAAACCGTTGGATATCGATTTGTCAAAGGGGTAATAGATGACTTGGAAATCCTCAAGTAAACATCGACCAATGATATGCTTGTCGAAGTGGTATTTGATTAAAGGTACACTGGTCTTCAATTTGGAAGCCATCTCTTTGAGAGATATTGTGGCGTCTGCTTCAAGTTCCTTTAAAATGAAAATGTCGGTCTTATCAGCCTTCATTGGGTACTCTGGGGGATCCTTTAATGTGAAGGGCAATTCAGTTCCTTCGGTTAGGACCTCTTCAATCCATCCTTTCCAGTAAAACTTCCAACTTTTTGAATCGTTGTCGTACCAATCACATTTTAGATTAACGGTTTGAAAGCAGGTTGACCAGTGATATCGGATATTTGTAGCAACTCGTTTGTCTTCTAATTTTCCTAGAAACTGCTCAAAATCAGCGCAATGCGCTGTTGGAACGGCAAAAATCGCAACGCATCCTTCATATGCACCAAAGCATCGAGAGATATAGATTAGATAATCATGAGCATCCAAGCAGTGATAAAGAAGATTTTCATAGCCTTGAAAGGCTTCTGCAAAGACAATTACCTTTTTGAGGCCAATATTTGTGTGGTAAACGTTGGCTCGTAAAAAAATTTGGGGGAGCATCTGTTTTAGTCTTCTACGCAGAGTTGCTTCAGGTAAGCCGAGTTGTTTCGCGACTGCTGTTATATTTCGCGGTCCGTAGGTTCCTAAGCCT
>JAOZHR010000026.1 GCA_026014805.1 Candidatus Bathyarchaeota archaeon
GCCCATATGTGTGTCTTTGTTATCTTTAGGTTCTCTGACTCAATCCTGGTTGTAGTGATGTTTATAGCATAGAAAGTAACGACGGTCGCCAGCAAAACAGAGACCACTAGAATAATCAGAGTGGTAACGACGGTGCTAAGTCCTTTCCTATTCTTTAAAACCTGCTTCATTATACTTTCTCCGGAAATCATTGATACAAAAATATGTCTCGGCGAAGTATGTTCATTTGTGTGTAACAGAAAAAGACGCAACGCAACGATAAAAATCGACGCTTATTCTTTCAAATACAGTGACAAAATGTGGTTTTCTAAGATGAAGAAACGATTTTCAAGGGCTCTTCAACCTTCCACAACTCCGAAAAAAGCTTTCCCAAAGCCTTAACGAAAGCCCCGTAATTCGTCCACAAAGCCGCAATTTTCGCCCGCTTCGCTTTTCCGCTATAATTTTCAGGATTTTTTCTAATCGTGAGGAGAAGCTGCTCTTGATCCACCAAAATGAACGTGGGAACATCTTTAACATCTGAAAGCGCATACCTCATATTCGTCAGCCTTATTTTTTCAATAAAAAAGCGGCTTTTGGGCGAATTACATGTCAGAAGTTTAACATCGAAGTTTTTCTTTGAAAGCTTTTCAAGTTTATCTATAAAACCTGAATGGTATAATCTTGCAAGGTCTTCTTCACAGGCAAGGACGTTGATTTCACGCTGCGCGTTTTGGATTATTTCGTTTGCCTTGAAATCAATCTGCTCTTCACCTTCAAGTATCTGGAAGACTTCCTTTCTGTTTTGTTTCACTTCAGGACGGGGAAGAGAGAGCCATATGTTGATTAAGTCTTTCTTCTTCCTTTCTAACCGCTGGATTCTCAGCTTCTTTGCCTCGATAAGAGCATCTATCGCCCGTTCAAAAGGTGTAGCGATGAACTTCAAAGGCTTCTCGAAAACTGATGATACTAAACCTCTTTTTTCCAAGTCTCGCAGTATTCTGTAGGTCTCTGTTCTGTGGAGAGTAAGTGCCTCAGAAATCTCACTTGCTTTTTGTTCTCTGAAACGAGCAAGATAAACATAAACTCTGATCTCGTTCTTAGACAGACCGAGCTTCTGAAACATATTCTCAATGAGTTCTATGGATCTAATTGGTCCCTTATCTTTTCTTACAAATTTCCATACCCCAGTGTTTTTGTCATAAAGTTTAGCAACTTTTTGGGGGCTTTCTACAATTGTTTCCATGAGCAAACCATCCTAAATATTCTAAATCTGAATCGAAGTAAGTTCGAGTTCTGAGTTCAACTTCTATTTTATACTTCTGAACTCACAATATGAATTAGAAATCAACAACACATCCAAAATCTGGCAGACATATTCTTGAAAGAGACATATGAATGAGTGGAAAATAAGCTGTATATTAAGATTAGAGATATAGTTTTCTGATGAGACCGCCTCGCATCATTATGAAAGTGCAGAAGGGAGAATAGTGGATTATTTCGGAGAAGAAATAGAAACGATCCGTGGAAAGAAATGGAACTGGAAAACCTTCAAATCTACCGAAGGCTATCCCGTCTCCGACAACCTTCTTGATTGGGTCATCGGACAAGAACGTGCTTTGAATGAGTGCTACTTATGCCTTGACGAATGGGTTCACAAACTCAAAAATCTTGAGAAAGAAAAATGGTATGACGCGTGGAAAGACCCTGACAAAGAAAAACCAAATGCCACGAAGGCGGCTCCCCCAGGTCCTTACTTACTTCTGCTAGGCGACCCGGGAACTGGAAAGTCTCTTATCGGCAGGGCACTTGCTGCCCATTTAACTGAGTTATATAAAAAGCATAAAATTCATCTTCAAGATGTTGTTTGTTGGCAAAACAATTTGATTCCCAGCGAACCAAAAATTTCTTGCCACCCTGCAGGTGAAGGAAAAAAAGTAATCTTTAAGCAAAAATTGAAAGAAACCAAAAAACTTTTTCTCCAAAAAGTGGGAATGAAAGCTCTGATTTATTTGATGATTACAGTGGCATCTATCTTCATGTTCGCGGGTTTTTACTATCTATTGCAACAGAAACTACAATGGGATGCCAATGTTGCTAACGCGTTTGGGTTACCAGTTCAAGAAGTGTATGGAGGTAACTTTGCCACGTACATACTGGACGCCTTCGTTGCCATAGGCACCACTACATTCCTGCCAGCCGGCATGATGCTCATGTTTCTGATACTAGTAGTTGCTTTAGGACGGTTTGGAATGATGGGAGGCGCAAAAGGTGTTGGGGGAGCTAAGGCTACTAAAGTGCCAAAACTCATAGTGGACAACACCAAGAGAGTTGCACCATTCATTGACGCAACAGGTCATGGTTCGGCACAGTTGTTCGGCAGCATCGCTTGGGACCCGCTGCAGACTGGCGGTTTAGGAACACCCGAACATCAAAGGGTGTCGGCAGGCGATGTCCACCGGGCACATACGGGCATCCTCTTCATTGACGAGATTAAAAACTTGAATCCGTCCCAGACAGTGACTTTGTTAACTGTACTGGAAGATGGACAGTTATCTATTACTTTGAGAAGCCGCTGGGACGAAGGAAATACCGCGGCGATGGCTGTAGCTACCGAACCGGTGCCATGCATGTGCTTTCTGGTAGGGGCTGGAAACTTTGACAGCATTGGACATGTACACCCTGCTCTTATGGACAGAATCTACGGCTACGGCAAGGTGGTTAGAATGAACAACGACATGCCCAACACTGTTGAAAATCGAAGGAAATGTGTTCAATTTATCGCTCAAGAAGTTTCACGTTTCCATCTAATACCTTTCAGCAGAGAAGCATGTGAAGAGATTATAGATGAAGGACGTAGAAGAAGCAACAAAAGAGACGGATTAACGACAAAATTTCGGCCAATGATATCTATAGTGAAAACTGCTGCGACCTTAGCTATTAGGGAAGATTGCATAGTTGTTGACAGAAAATATGTGAGGGAAGCTATAGAAAACCATTGCAAAACAATTCAGAAGCAGATCCTTGAACACCAAATAAGCGAAAGAGGCAAACTTCTTGACATTAAACCCGAAGGCGCAAGACTTGGCCGAATTTACGGTCTAGCAGTCGTTGCTGATCCATACAGCGGTGAAATGACGGGCAACGTATTGACCGTCAAAGGGTTTCTAGAGAAGCGTGACCATGGAAATAATAATCACCTGAAAGGATACTACAAAGTAACTGGAATCGCGAAAGGTGGCAAAGAACGGTTTATTACGGACAGCGTCGCAAAAGTCAGAAGTGTCATCTTACAAAAATATGGAGTAGACGTGGCTCAAGACTTTTTCACTCACATAGACTTTGCTCAATCTTACGGCGTTGACGGACCAAGCGCCGGCGTTACAATGACCATTCTACTCTGCTCCTTGATAGAAGGAAAATCAATCCGTCAAGACGTCGCCGTTACTGGCGAAATTAACGTCGGTGTGGATGGAGAAATACCCGTAACAGCTGTAGGCGGACTTCACGAGAAAATCAAGGCTGCCGAGGCATGGGGCTTCAGAAAGGTCATGATTCCAGCGAGAAACTATAAACATTCGATAGATCCCAGAGACTACGACATAGAGGTAGTTGCTGGCGAGACATTGAAAGACTACCTAAAAGAGTGTCTGGCCGATCACCAAAAGCCTTTCAACAATTTTAGAAAAATCGATTTTGGCAAATAAGGTGGACAACACCCACAGAATTTTTTGGGCATACTCATATTCTATTTTAATGAATGTACAAAAGAAGCAGTCTCTGCAAACACCCACATTTCACTATTGCTTTTATGATTTTTCTGAATCTAAAGAGAGTAAGCGGACTTCCTAGCGAATTATTGGCAAGGGCTCTTAGTGTGTAAGGCTTTGTCACATACAAATTCTCTTATTTTACGAAAACGTTGTAGAAAACTGTACACGTTCATAGGGTGATGATTGAATGGCAGAAGAACTGGAAGAGAAATCGAAAGAAAGCCAAAGTGAAAATGTTCCATGGCAGCCACTTCCTCAAGACGATGCTTATTTTCCATATACAAGCCAACCACAAAACGAAGCAGCAGCAGAGGTAGAAGAAAGCATGGACACAAAAGAAAAGCATAAAGAGATTAGGAGCAAGTTTAACGAGTTTATGAAAGCAATAAGTGAAGAGACTTCGCAGCTAACTGATTTCGTTTTGGAGGAGAAAAAACTGATAAAAGAACTCTGCAGTCTTTTAACTCAAATCCTGAAAAATCTTAAGATTTCCTTTAACATCCATCCAGATTGCATATCAAAGCTAAGGGGAGCCAGACAAATCAAATTTAACAAGGAAGGATACTTAACGATAATTAGAAACGACGATAACGTGGACTCGAAACTTCTGGAAGATTATCCCCCAGACACGATCTTGGCAGTCATGATGGTCATCATTCCAGAGCTTGAAAAGGCAATCAAAACCTACCGAAAGAACATAAGCCAGAGAGTTAACCTTCTAGAGAAAATCAAACACGAACTAAAAAATCTGCAAAAAGCGGTCTCGCCAGACGAGAAAGAACCCTCTGAAATGCTTCAAGATGAAGAATTAAGAAACCCTGTGATAGCAAGCGAGGGCTAGAAACTCTTAACTACGTTTTTGGTGTAGAAGTTGGGAAATGTTGTTACAGAGATACGCAGTTTCTATTCAATAAAAGAAATAAACGAATTTCTAGAAGAAGACATAGAGCAATATAAATTAATGGTAGAAGAATACAGCCAATGGCTTGGCTCTTTCCTGCGAGATTCAGAAGACGTGCAGGAAAACAAAGAATGGGCTAAAAAAATGGCGGCACTACAAAAGGCGAAACCGAAAGGAAAAGCTAAGACAACAAAAAAGAAGGGCAAATCAAAAAAGACAAAATCGTCAACTAATGGTTGGATTCAGTTCAGGGAAATCGTTCTCAGTGCATCTGAGCAGAGTGAAGCTGAGATTCTCTTTGAGGCTATAGAAGAAATCAATGGAAAAATAGGGCGACTAGAAAAGGTAAGGGACTCTATAATAGAGCTGGAAAAATCCAGACTTGGCAAAGGTATAATATACATAATTTACATTTGTAATGGTGTTCCAGAGAAAATCGTTCTCCGCCATAAGGAAGACCAGGAATTTGAAAAGAAGTTTCAATATATAGCTGATTTTTCTATCCTGAAAGAAACGTAGAAGGTTAAATTATCGAGCTGCTTTGTGTGTAGCAGAAATTTACACACAAAGTAAAAACTGTTGAGGGCCAATGGTGATTGTTTACTGAGTATCTATAAAATCCACTGAATAATGGGGTCTTGAATATTTGCCCGTCAAATAGTTCGCTAGCTGTTGCAGTCAGAGTAAAAATTCACAGTTTGCTAGGGGTTAGACTGGCGGAGAACGTCGGAAGTGGAGAGATAGTCAGCTTTGACGTCAATGCGCGAATGGAAGAGAGTGAGCGGCGAATTGGGCAGATTAGTGTGACTTTTGCCTTAAAAGTAGGGACTAAACCGAGCATAGTGAAGTATGAAGTGGACGGGGTAGCTATGCTTGAGGGTAAAGATGAAGAAATTAAAAAAATGCTAGAAGTAAATCCTGAGACGCAGATTCCCTTCGTGTTTCAAAGAGTGTACCAAAATGTCTTCATGTCTATGTATTTGTTAGCCACTTTGATTGATGCACCTTATCCCCCATCAAATTTGCTTCATTCGAGTCAACAGCCAATGCCTATAGCACAGATCAGTGCAAGTATTGCAGCCACTACAGCTACAGAAGAGAAAACTATGCAGACAGTAGTCGCGGCGCCAAGAGAAGAGAGGACTTTGCAGCAGCCCCCGACAAACACGGCACCGCAAGAAAGGACAGCTGCACAGCCGGCTATGGTGCCACGAGAAGAGACGACAACACCTATAAAAGAGCAAAAAGTTGGAGCTACTGCAGAAGCTCAACAAAGTAATTTAACGCAGCGGGATAGAGAGGAGCAAGCTCCAGAAACGTAAATTTCTTCTAGGTTTCGAGTGCAGCTGCTGAGGCTTTCATGTAAATTTTTGAGAATTTCTTTATGAGGTCTTTTTGGCTGTAGACAGCGCTACTTATTTTGAAGAAGTTCTTCATTCTTTCGCTTTCCAAGCCAACTCCTATTACTATTACGCCTTTCTTCTCTAGTGAGCTGATGCTCTTTGACAGTACACTTGATATGTTCGGATAACCGTATGGCCATCCATCAGAGAAAACTATCAAGAATCTTTGCTCGTCAAATCTACGCGCAAGGATTTCTCCTGCAACTTGAATAGCATCAGGCATGTACGTTAAGCCACTGAATTTTAGTCCCCCAATTCTTGCGCGTACTCTGCGAGAATACGCCTCTGAAGAATCCTTTAATATGTAGAAACGATCGCTGAAGGCAAAGAAAGACCAGGAATTTGGGTCCATCAGGAGTTCTTTTGTAGCTTCCGCAACGCATATAGCCAGTGCTCGACCAAGCTCGCCCTTAATTTTCATGCTTGCACTTGCGTCATAGAGAATTCCCCAAGCAAAACTTCTGCTCAAATATTCATTCTCCATGAAAACGTCTGTTCTCGGACTCCTGCTTGCAATCTTTTGGATAACTTCAGTGAGGTCTAATTGTCCTTGTTCTTTTCTAGGGTCTTCGTCTAGAGCGTCCATGGCAACTCTAAGACTGTCCAAGAGTCGTCGACTCCCCCCCTTAAGAAGAATTCTAGCCCTCAGATATTTAGTATAATCTTCATTTGGAAAACTGGCAGATTTGAATCTCGTCCCCAGTATGTATTTCTCGATTCTCGCCAGTATTTTCTGTTCTCGAGTTTTTTGATGCACCCACGAGTCGAAAGCTTGCAGAGCCTCTGCGTTTGTTTCTTTTTTCCAGTATGACTCAATTGGTCCTTTGGATAGATGTATTCCTCCTAAAGTTTCCAGAGATTTTTTGAAGATTTGTTCAATTTTAATCTCATATGGTATCTCGTGTTGAGAGAATACAGTGCATGGCCCAATTTGTTCAGTATGTGGTAGGGAAGGAGCTTCCAAGATAGGTCCATGGGATTCGAGAATCTGGGTTATGTCATTTGCAGTTTCGTTAAAAGCTTCGCTGATTTTAGCTTCTTTTCCAGCCAACGATACAGCAATTTTTTCTTCGAGCGAACTCAGTCTGGTAGTCAACTGGTTGACTGTGTCTTCTTCTTCTGGACAGAGTATCCCTTTTATAATGCCCATGTTAATCTTTGACAGCAAAGCTGCCATTATTCGAGTGGCTGAATTGAAGATTCTTTCAGCAGACTTCATTTTTATAAAGGCAAAAGAATTTGCGAAAGCCAAGTCGACGAGCTTGTCTTGATGCCTTGCTGAAATATAGGTTTTGACGTAAGCATCATGGACTAGAGTTTCGGAGAAAGATTCGACGAGTGTGCGTTTTGATGTTGATGCAACTGCATTTTCATCGTCAATTGGCAGTAAAGTATGAACAGTCAAATGGGAAACACAGGCTCTGAATAATCTTCCAACTTTGACTTTTCCAGAGTTTTCTTGAAATTCGTATCCTAAGAAAGATATGTGTCCATCTTTTGATATGGAAGGTGCGGGCAAAGCTATGTTGAAGCCGGCGTCATCCCAAGTGAGAGTTGGTTGCTGAAGTTTTGAGTCTAAGTTGATTCTTGTTTTCTTGTTATCTTTTTGAAGGGAGACGTCCCAGGCATAATCGAGGAACCCCATGTAGATTACCGCATGTTGGGATATAATTCTAAATCATTTTGGTTTAGGAAAAACTGATTCGATGACTCTTCTAATATCGTCTTGCACTTCAGTATTATCACTGGTCAATGCAATTATGGTTTCTTCAGCAGCTACATTAGGAGTGTTGCCGTCGTAAATGAGAGTAGCCCAGTTTATCAGATCACCTAGAGATGGTCCGTAAGGGACGTCTCCTGCCTTGTATTGTCTACGTAACTCGGCGCCAACTTGAACGATTTTATAAGCCACATCTTCGCTAATTTTAGAGCGTTTCAGAAGCATATTTACTTCGAGGGGTGAAATTTTGTCGCCAACGCTTGTATAGCCGAAGTTTATCCATACAGCCAAGCGTCTTCTCATAGCCGCGTTCAACGGTTTGGTTCCTGCAAACTCTGCTGAATAAGGGTTCATGCTGATGATTAAGTATCCATATTTGTGTCTGTCCACAACTTCGTTGTCTTTCTCGTTCAGCACAAGATGACCTCGAGTGTCAAGAACTGGATTAAGCCGTGTAGCAACATCTTGCTTCATCATGTTGGCCTCGTCGAGGTACATTATTCCCCCCGCTCTTAGCCATCTAGTAACCATTCCGTCGATCCAGTTCTCTTTTCCAAGGCCAATAAAGCGCCCAATTAAGTCATATGAAGATGTTTGAAGGCCGCAGTTGACTTCCCAAACTGGCAATCCGCAGAGTTCTGCCACTAGATAAACGATGTGAGTTTTTCCAGTTCCCGATGGTCCTATGAGAGAGCATTGTTTGAAGTAGTAGAGTGCACGGACGATGCGTTCCACGTAGCGTTGTCCACTGTCAATGTATTCAGGAGTGTTCTTAGGAATCATGTCAGCAAGATGAGCAAAGCTATAGTTGGGATGAAGGTCATATTTTTGGATTTCATATTTGTGGTAAAGGGGAGACTGGGACATGGAGCGTTCTCTGTTTATGGACACTGTTATTTTGTAGTTGCCCCGTCGAATAGAGGTAACTCTTTGAATTCGGCTAGTTTCCTCTGCCTTTCTTAGACCTTGGTGTCCATATCCCAAAACAGCTTCGCCTCAATGATATATAGAGATGGCGGACGGGATATAAATATTACGTACTACGACTTGCGATACGCTATTCTTATCTCAAACTTCGAACAACATACCTTGAACGCGTTCAGTTTGAGATCTCTTAAATAATTAGTGTATGTAAAGAGACGCAACATACAAGGGCTTTTAGCAATCTACCCGTGAGAAGCTAAGTAAGGAAATGCTCCTTATGAGTCAAGAAGGTAGTCCACCACAAGAAATAGCACAATTACCGTTCCAAGAAGAACAGAAGAAGACTAAGCAGGTTCAAATATCCCTTCAGGAACTCCTTGATTCACTAAAAAGTGTAAAAGATGATATTGGTCAAATCTGCGAATTAACTTCTGAAGAGAAAAGGCTCGTAGCGGTATTCTTCGAATCATTGTCAAAACTTATGCAACCACTCGCAGCAACGATGTCAATTTCCCCAACAGCGCTTCCGGAAGGAATAGGGAATGTGGTTCAGGCAAACATAGATCCCACTGGCCATCTCATAATTTTACATGGGGATGGGAAAATGGAATTAAAGGACTTGAGTGAAGAGGCGAATCGTGATCTTATGATCAGTGTTATCAAAGATGTGATGCCGAAGTTCAAGCAACTCTCTGATGCTTACAAGCAAAGAATCGAAGATAGGATTAGATTCCTATCATCGGTCACTAGGGAGCTGCAAAAGATATCTAAGGCGTTCTCAACAGCGACCGCTCAGTGATTTCACATGTAAACTTGATTTTCACAGATAGTTTGAGTTTCCTCTTCTCTCTATAGTGTACACTACGTAGCAAGACATTATTCTTTGAATGGTTTAATCTGGGCTAAGAAAGCGAGCAGTAGAGAGGCTGCAATAGTTATTAAAAAAGGCGTTTGCGGCGAGCTAGTATATAATATGCCACCTACATAAGGCGCTGAGATACTCACCACCTGAGTCGTTGTCTGAACAACTGAAATCCATCTAGCTCGCGAGTCAGGCGGAGCGATAGCCCCCACGGTAGCGCCAATAAAAGCCCACATGGGAAAAGATGCGCCACGTAGAAACATAGCAATCATAAGGGCAGCGAAGTTGTTCACTGAAATGAAGATGCTTAACGCACAGGCTACAAAAATCATCGAAAGAGAAATCGATGCTGTCTTTCCATATTTGTCACCGATTTTTCCCACAAGTAGCGACAAGGTGGACCCTCCAAAGTAAGTAAATGAACCTAAAATTCCGATCTGAACAGCATTGTATTTGTACACGTCTTCTAGAAACTGTGGCACCAAGGGAAATACGAGAGAAAGAAAGAATATTACAGCTGCAAAGAGTGCAGAAAGAAAGAATATTCTCCAACGATTGAAAGTTACTGTGCCAGGGGTGGTTGTTCCAGTCTCAACAGTAGACTCGGTCTTTCTTGGAAGTTGGCTACTAATTCGTGAAGTTGCAACCATAGTGATGAAGTAAAATATGGTTGAGAGAAAGAAAACCATCTGCATCCCAGCTGTCTCAGCCAAATAACCCGCTACCGCGGGTGCAAACGTGTAACCTATACCCCAGGCTGAAACAAGCAGTGTGAATGTTGATGCCATCTTGCTTTTCTGCGCACGTCCTACAATGTAAGCGCTTGAAGCTGGTCCTGAAAATAGGATTCCATAGAGAAACATTGCTGGGGGAAGTTGTGTCCAATTTGTTGCAAATGCAAATAAGAGCGGTACAGGCACCCATATTGCCCAAGCTAGTACTAAAATCTTCTTTCGATCGTATTTATCTGCCAGATAACCTCCAGGAATTATTGTGATTGCAGATGCTATTGTCAAGATGGAGTACAGAAAACCAACGTTTTCAGGTGTTGCACCCAAGTTTCTTATGAATAGGGGAAGAAGGTAGATGGTGAGTCCGTCGCCGAAGGCGGCGAAGATGTTTGAGATGAATAATATTTTTAGGTTTCTGTCTAAGGTGTGGAACGGGAAAGCTTGTTGAAGTAGACTCCTCGTTCGCTGGAATGTTTTTGCCATGGGGCTCTACCTTTCTCAACTGACAAGCGAAAGACTCTGAAAAGCTTTGCTACAGAGAATTCCCGTTTCGGAGAGCTCTTTAAACCTTTAAAAGCTGCATCGAAAAAATGCCCAACAGAAAAAATATTATTGAAATAATAGAATTCTTAGTGTTAGTTTCTTTGTGCAGTTCAGGGATAAGATCCGTCATCGCTATGTAAATAAAGCCACCCGCTGCAAAGGCAAGGATATAGCTTATGCTCGGGAGGTACGAAATAAAAAAGTAGGTAGCCAAAGCTCCAACTATAGCAAATATCGCACTTAGAAGATTGAAAAGAAGAGCTTTTGTCTTACTGAATCCTCCGTAGATAAGCACACCAAAGTCACCAAGTTCTTGGGGTATTTCATGCATTATAACCGCTACAGTAGTGATTATGCCAAGGGATTCAGCAGAGAGAAAGCTTGCAGCTATGATTATACCATCAATGAAGTTGTGAATCCCATCGCCCAAAAGGTTCAGGTAAGCGAAGGGATGAACTGGACATTCTCTTTCATGGCAGTGACGCCACAAGCTTCTTTCAAGGAGAAAGAATCCCACGATGCCAAGAACAACCGTGATGAAAATGCTTTCATCAAGTGTGGAAAAAGATTCCGGGATTAAATGAAAAAAAGCTCCTCCCAACAAAGTTCCAGAAGCAAGACTAATCAACACGAGAAGAGTTTTCTTCAGAATGTTATCTTTCACGGTTAAGAATAATATTCCAATCAGTGAAACGATGCTAACCAGAAACGTTGCAGTAAGAATCCATACAAGAATCATGCTGTCTCGCCTATTAGTGTTAATTCGTGAGCTAATAAAACATCTCTTTTACTATAGACTTCAAAGGAAAACTGTCAACGTATTTTTTATGTGATTATATGCATATAGTTTTGGGATATGTCAGAGTGTTTTAAAATTGGCTGTGCAGAGTGTTGAACTTAAAGAGGTTGGCAGAGCAGAGATACTAAGCTTAATGGATAACTCGATAGATTTGCACGCGCGCGCATGCGCGTACAGTGGTTTATAAGTGTGCAGCGCACGCGGCAGTGCAGTCGCATATTGATTCTGAATCCACAAGGCTAAAATTGGTATTGCTCTGAGAGAGATTTGAAGGAAGACGAAAGCGCATGACTGAAAGTCGCGGTCGGGAATCTCTGAAGAAGTTTGCGCAAGTTATCGAAAGCTTAGACTTGGATAGGCGGGCTGCAGCCGCTAAATGGCTTGAAGGTGTTATAGTCGCGCAAATCTTGACTACTGAAGAAAGGGGAGACGTAGTTAAAGCGGCGAATGAATATATTGCGACTGTTGAAGAAGAGGAAACTGTAGACGCAGTAAACGCGTTGATAGAATATCTTAAGCGCGTGCAAAGAAGTGCAAATCGCGCGTTAAAAAAGACGAGTAACAAGCATCCAGCTAAAAAGCGTATTTATGCCGACAATCCATTGCAGTAGGTCTAGAAAGACCAAACCAAACGCGCCAAAGAGTATGCAAATCGAAGGAGTTAGAAAGAGAATAGAGACGTATGCGCGCATGAATTGAAAAAACTTGGATTTTACTGTGTTCTCGAAAAGCTTTTTGTAATAAACTTCCTCATGATATGCTGAATAAAATGCAATTGTAACACTGATTCGTATTTTTAATTCATATGTCTTAAGTAGGAAATGCTTCGATTCTGATTTGGACACTGAATTCGAGGGCATCAAATGAGTTTCTCTTTGCTACCAGAGTTCTTCCTCTTCGTTGCTGTCGACGTTTTCGTAGCCATGAGTCTATTGACATGTCTTCTAGATGATTATTTCCCTAAGACAATACCTTACCTGTTTCAGGCCGCGGCAATAGTAGGCTATGCCCACCTTGTATTGAGCAGAGAGTTTATGACCTTGTCCGGAGGTCATATGCGATTCTGGTATAGTTTCCTCTACCTAGCCGTAGCCTTGGCCAGCGTTATTGCTCTCAATGTACATCTTGCAGCCATAAAGAAGCAATGGACTCTTGCAAAGATTTTTTCTGGCGCCGTGGTGTTTCCGACGTTTCTAATTTCAGGGTTCTTCGTTTTCAACTATGCGATGGAAATGGCAACAGTGTTTCTCTTTCAGATAGCTATGCTTTTCAGTGCAATAGTTCTCGGGCTTTCGATATCCGTGTTCGTGACTCCGCAAATCGTGAAAAAATATTGGAAAAGGAGGTGAGATCGAATGGGTCGAGTGTTTAACAAGTCTGTAAAGATGATGATTCTGACGCTGATATCTTTGCTCGTTATCTCTGCAAGCGCAGCCGTCTATTACTCGTTGGAAATGACATCAACTATCACCACTGCCGCAAACGATGTATACTTTGCGAAAGGTCCAGATAATTCCACTGCAGGAGTAAACCTCTTCAATGACAACAAGAGTGCAACGCTAACTCAGCTCATAGCTTATCCGAACATGACCATGACTTACGATGATGCAATCAGGGTGAGGAACAACCACACAAGTACGAACTACAACGTTAGGTTAACGCCTGTTTCGCTGTCTGGCAGTGCTGCATACTTTGTGTACATCAACTTTACGTTGCAGACCTCTACTACGATATCATTGAATTATACGTCAGATGGATCTAGCTGGACCACGCCTTCAGCAACCAGTTTCACACAGGTTATTGCAGACACAGAATATGCGATCGTTATTCAAACAATGGCAAACGCGACTGCGACATCTGGTCAAACTGCAACAATCGAGATGGCTATTGATATTGAGCAATAATCTCCCCTCTTTTTTTTTCTAATCCTTGGAGGAGAGTATCCGTGAGTAGGGTAAAGGTAAGTCTAGATCATAAAAGGATTCGACGTTTGGTTTGGTTAGTGTTAACTGTCTTGGCTTTGTTTGGTTACGCGCTGCAGAGTGCGGTGGGAAGCGCGTACTATTCTCTGTTGATGCAAGCTTATATGACGATTAGTTCCCCGCCTATTATTCTTCAAGAAGGTACGGCTGGCACAAGCACAATCTACACGAACTCGACCAGTGCAAAGGTCAGTGTATCGGGCTATGGCTACGATTTTGTTGACAACAATGACACTGATGTGGATTTAAGTGCAAACAAAGGGACTCATAGCAATTTTACAGCTCAGAAATACGGTCCAGACTTGATTAATGACACTCTAACGGAAGAAAATACGTTTAGTGGTAGTGATTCAATATGGCTTTATGTTAACGCCGATGATGAGAGCAAGACTGACTGGACAAGGGTCGGAACGAATCCTTATCTTGACGCCATTGATTATTCTACCAATTATGTCAATACGAGTTCCAAACTCGCAGAAGTTGGCGATTTCGGTTTTCCTAATTCAGGGAAGTCAACTGAAACAATTAATTCTGTTTACATTCAAATTTACGGTCAATGCGAGTCTGCAAACAAAGCAATAGACGTTTACATCTGGGATGGGTCAACATGGACATTAGTCGATACAGTTATATTTACAGTTTCTTGGTCATGGCAACAAATAGATATTTCAACAACTCTTAACACTTGGACAAAGATTGATGCTGCAAAAATGTACCTTAAAACACCCAACTTTGCAGCGTTATACGAGGTTGACAGTGCAAGACTTGAAATTGATTATACGTTAGGGCCAAGTTATGAATTAGACTTGGAGGTTCAATGGACATCCGTAGACTACACAAGAACATACGAGGAATTATGCATAAAAACTGGAACGTTCAGTGGCTCAGAAGACATTATGGTATATGCGTGGAACGTTTCTACGTCAGATTGGCATTTTCTTTACAATTTAACAACAAGTAGCTGGAATAATGTTTCAGTAACGGATTGGCTCAATAACGAAAATTTTACGGCAAGATTTCTGGGTGGAACAGAAAGCAGCGATACAAATCAAGACAGTTGGAACATAGATGCAAACCTTTTACACGTTTGGACAGAAAACTATGATTACGTCCTCAGAGTAAACAACACCGTTACAGATTCTTGGCAGATTAGGCTAAAGAAATACGCTGACTCCAACATTAACCGTTTGCAAAATTGCACCATCTACTTCCACAACTCGTCAGATGGCACTTCACGCCAAATCTACATCCAGAACGGAGCTTACATCAACCAAACTGGACCATGGTATGATCTAGGTGACTCGGAAACCATCTACATAGCCATGAAGGTAGAAGCAAACAGCACAGGAACATCATATGTTTATGTATTTCTTGAAATCCTTACCCCAAGCATTACGACATACGCTCAATACATCATAACATTCGAAATAACCTAAATGCTCACTACACTACAGATTTGCCCTAAGGATTTTACCATCATTAAACCTATAACCAACCAAGCCTCAAAAGAAAGGTGACAAAAATGCTTCCATACGACGCAGCCTTCTACGTGCCTTTCGCAGTAATTACCCTAACCTTAACACTATACTTCACACTTCTTATGAAACTCAAACCATCCACAGAAATAAAGCTGTCAAAATACATGAGAAAAATTACTCCCAAAGAAGCGCCTAAAAAAGCCCAAAAGGCCCTAAAACCTCAAAAACCTGCAACACCAACCAAACTCCCAACAGAGAATAAAGTCGAAGAGAAAGAATGCCCTCATTACGTGGGCTACCTAACAACATTGCTTAAAGGCAGTCCTTTTCCAGATGAATGCTTCGGATGCCGCAAAGTCATACAATGCCTAAGAATTGAACCTACGAAAGTCATTGAAAGCTTCTATTTGCAGGCAACCGAGGCAGAATAGAGTTTCGCACGCATAAATATTAATGGCTCATTTTTTGTGTATAATGCAATGGATCTGTGGGACGCCTAGACCCCCCCTCCCCTCCCCCCCTCCCTTTTTTTTGGGTCTGTTGCTGGCAAGGTTGGATTCGAACTCATGAACACAGTGAAGGTGTCTACTGCATAGTTTCCTTTTTTGATGATTAGTTTGCGAGCGCATGGTTGCTCATATAGAATTGATCTGAACTAGGTCAAATAAGTCAACATAGTCAATGGTGATGTTCAGTTAGGTGGTGATACTGCTCTTGTGTCATCAGAGAACCAAAGGCTCTCTCAACAACCTCACTCAAAGCAGGGTGAATGTGCATTCCATTGATTATTGGCTCCGCACCTTGTGCAGAGGTAAACATTAGGTTTATGATTTCCTGTATGAGAACAGATGCATAAGGCCCAATTATATGTGCCCCGAGGATCTTCATGGTATTCTTCTCCACTATAACTTTGACAAAGTAGTCTTTCATGTTCATGGCTTCTCCTTTGGCGGTGTCTTGATATCTATGAAATCCAATCAGTACGTTTTCCTTACCGTGCTTCTCAATTGCTTCTTTCTCTCCTAGTCCGACGCCTGCAATCTCAGGATGGGTGAAAACAGCGTGAGGCACTGCATGGTAATCGACCTGTACTGCTTCTTTCAGAACAGCATTATAGTAAACTACTCTTGCTTCGTAGTTTGCTACATGCTTAAAGGGATACTTGCCATTCGCGTCACCAAGAGCCCATACATTTGGCTGCGAAGTCTCCAAGTATTCATTAACAATAATCCATCCCTTCCTGTCTGCTTTCACGCCTCCCTTTTCGGGATGGAGCACGTCTGCGTTTGGTCCTCTTCCTGTTGCTATTAGCAACTCATCCGCAGTTATCACGACTCTCTCTTCGCTTTCCCTATTAACAGCAACGAGTCTTTTCTCGCCCGTAGATGTCTCTTCTGCCTCTCGAACCTCGTGGTTAGTAAGAACCCTCATGTGCTTTTGTAACTCTTTTTTGGCAAGTGTTGAAACTTCTGGTTCTTCTTTTGGCAGGAACTGGGGGTTTCTACCAATTATTGTGACTTCTGAGCCCATTGCTGAAAAGAAATGGCCATATTCAGCGGCTATATAGCCTCCCCCTACTATGGCAATGCTTTTAGGTAGTTGACTCATCTTGATGACTGTATCACTAGTATGATAGCTTACATTCTCCAACCCTTTTATTGGAGGTATTGTGGGTTTTGAACCAGTGCACAAGAATATCATCTTTGACTTTATAGTTTCATCACCAACCTTCAGCGTGTATGGCGCAACAAATTCGGCTACAGTGGGATAATAGTCAATATTTTCAGAACGCGAAAGCCCTTGTCGTATCATATTTATGTCCTTGTTTATGATGCCCCTCATCCTTTCCATGATCATCTTAAAATCTACTTTTCTAATGCCAACTTCTATTCCCAAATCACCCGCCCCATCAATCATTCTAACCAACTCAGCAGGATAAAGCAACAGCTTAGACGGGATACAACCCCGAGTCAAACATATACCGCCAGGTTCATCCTTATCTATAACAGCGATCTTCAACTTCGGATTTTCACGTATCATAGCGTTCACAATACTCATCGCGGAACCTGTACCCACCGAGATTAAATCGTATTCCCTCAAACTAGAATCTCCGCACTATTACATTCAAGGCAATACTAAAGCATTTTCAGCGCGTGCACAAACGCAAATGATCCCCATAGGAAAAAATTCAGGATATGCAGGGTGCATCAGTGGCAAGCGGGACGTGGTTCGAACCACATACCGGACACGGATTCCGGGAAATTTCCTCTGCTCCTTTTTTATTGTTTAGAACAAGACTCTTTAAGTATGAGCACGCCTGAAGTTTATTAGCAAATCCGATTTTGAATCAGAATCCCCACTTAAATAAATTTATAGTTTTGGTCATACCAATTTCAGAAGAGGATAATTATGAAAATCGAGAAATTAATGGTTAAGAACGTTATTACCCTGCAGGGAGACGTCTCAGCCTACGATGCTGTAAAACTCATGAATAAGAATAGAATAGGTTGTTTGGTGGTTTACAACGGTCAGGTTGCTGGGATTTTGACTGAGAGAGATATGCTTGAAAGAGTTTTAGAAGAATGCAGGAATCCGAAAGAAATTAAGGTTTCAGAAATAATGACAAAACAGGTCACCGTTGGAAGGCCAGACATGCAGCTTGTCGAAGCTACAGAACTTATGTTTGAGAAAAGGGTGAAGAAACTACCTATAGTAGAAGGAAACCGATTAGTAGGTCTGGTTACCTTGACCGACATAGCTCGTGTTGCAAAACTGGATGAAAAAACGATGGAACTAATTGAAACACGCGCACGCTTCCTAGAGGCTTTCATAAAAGGCTTTTGTATCGAACCCGCCTGCACATTTACTGTCTAAAAGATACGCACACTCTACTCCCTACTTTCCAAGACCCGAATGAGCAGGCCCACATGTTCTCTTGCGCGCGCCCCTCCTCATTCCTGAAAACAGGGTAGATTTTGAACTTATTTTTGCAAAAGAAGTTTTTGGTGGGGTAACTGGCTGATAGTCCCCGTTTAGAGCCTGGAATAATTTCTACACGATCTTGTTAAATATGCCTCCATTCAACTCTGGTCATAAGGTTGCACATGCATTTTGTTTTGGAAAATTTGTGTCAATTAACTCTGAAGAATCTACACGACTGACTGAGAACATTTGGCGAAAATGTCATAAATTGAATGTGAATATAGTAAGTGTGGTGAAAACGGTGTTCACTGAAGACGAAATACTGCGAGTTTCGAGCGTTTTGAGTGCGCTGGGCAACCCCACAAGGTTAAGAATAGTTGAGCTCATAAGCGAGACTAAAAGACCTTTACACATAAAGGCCGTTGCCGAAATCCTGAAAAAGGATTACGCCGCCATCTATCGTCACGTCAAGGTTTTACAAAGAAGCAGATTGTTAGAGGTCTATGAGGTGGGGCGTTCACGTGTGCTGTATCCGAAAAATTTGGACTTGATCAAACAGTTGGTTCAAGTTGCTAACAAAATGATACAAATAGAGTAATAAGAGTTGCGGTAAACACATAGTATTTTGCGCAAAATATAAATATAATTTAGCGCAAGAAGTATTTTCTTCGTAGATGATGTATCCTTGCAAAAGATAGGCACTCGAGAGATTGCTGTGGTCAGTGTGCTAGGCGCTCTTTCTGCATTATGTGAGATAATACCGGGACCGCCGTTCGACGTTCCATTCCCACTTCTACCTAAGATTTCTTGGGACATTACAGGGTTACCCATGATGGTCAGTTTGCTTCTTTATGGCCCCTTGTGCGCCATATACACATGCCTTGTAGGATGTTCAATTATATTTCTTCGCGGAAACGTTTATGGAGGCGTCTTTAAGGTCCTTGCGGAGCTGGCGACCTTACTGGCATTTGCGTTGCTTAAAAGAGGTGTTGTTGCTAACTCGCTCGCTGCAGTTGCCTCAAGGGTCGTTGCAATGACTATAGCTAATTATTACTTGCTTCAACTCTTCTATGGAATGCCAGAGCCACTTGTGGTCAGCCTTCTAGTCCCAGTAGGGTTGTTTAACATGACGCAAGCTCTAATCAACATTATTCCTGCATACATTATCTATTTAAGGGTGAGAAGGGGATGGTGGCCTAGCCGGGCGCATGACAACATGAAAAACGAAAGCCGCAAGCTCAATAATCGTAACATGTTCATTGTTCATAGCGATTGTAGCGACCAGCACTCATGAAAATCCAAAACCCCAAAATATGATTCTTCCTCCAAAATGTGGACCAAGACAGCTTTGAATCCTCGTTTAAACCCTGGTAGCTGGCGGGGTGGGATTCGAACCCAACCAACCAACCAACCAACGAAAAGCAGAACAGAACATGCTTTCAGAAGGCATTTTGTCAGTATTTGATCGGATAGCAAAGAACTATAAGGCAATGCGGCAGAATAGGCGATTATGAAAACCGATAATCTCGTTGCAGGGTTAATAGTTCTAGCTTTCGCTGCGATTCTGTTTGCTGATGCTATCCTGACTACCGTAGACCCAGCCAGTGAGTTGTTTTCGCCCAATGACGTTAAAGGTATAGTAGGCTTCGCCTTGATATGGATCGCTGTATTCTATTTCAAAAAAGCAAAGGAATAGAACCAGAAATTTCCTTTCTTTTTTCCTCACTTCTCTTAACCAAATGAAGGTTGGATATCCATCTATTTCTACTTAGACCCTGATTAGTTGCTTCATCAACTGTTAGGGTGGAATTCTGACCCACCCAACCAACCAACCAACCAACCAAAATCTAATGTATTAGAGCGCATGTTTTTCTGTGCTTTCTCTAAACTTAAGCTGATATTCAAAGCTTGAGAGCTTTTCTTCCAATCGCAAGCAATACGGAGGGATGAGCATTACCAAACTTTCTGTTCCTTTCTTTCAATTCTTCGCCTATCTTCTGAAGTCTGATGCGAGCTTTTGGATCTGCAACTTCCTTTAATCTTTTAAGATTGTCATTAATCTCTTTGATAGAACCATCAATTTCCTCTTCACTTTTTGGGTCGTCACATCTAAACTTTTTTTCACAGAAAAGACACTCCACTGGATGTGTAGATTCGAATATCTTAACCCGTTCAAGCTCTAAATTGCCAATAACTTCTTCAATTCTGTGCTTAGTGAAAGTCGTTTTATGAGTCTCACCTAACAAAGAATCGATTTGTGCTTCCCAAGCATGTTGTAGTATGTTTGCTTTCTGTGCTCCAGTCTGTTTTCCATCGCAGAATTCTTCTTGAATAATGAAGTTTCCACCTGGCTTCAATACACGACGCATCTCAGCTAACACCTTCTCTATTCTATCAAGATGATGCAACGAATAAGCCATGCATACCATGTCAAAAGAATTATCGTCAAACTCTAACGATTCCGCATTCATCTCCATTAGTTTGACGGGCTGGTCTCTAAACCGTTTCTCAGCGGACTCCAGATCCTTCTTTGAAATGTCAATCCCAACAAAACAGTCATAGTCCTTCAACGCTTTCATCAAAGTATCAATAAAATCACCAGAACCAGTTGCAATATCCAGAACTTTTCCACCAGAAATCAACCCTAACTTGACCCGAATTTTAACTGCACCTGATGCTGCCAATTTTTTTGGCAAATTCTCCAAATCAGTACTCACCTTCCAGCCAGTCTGGTTGTCCTGCAAGCTCATAAGTTTTCTTATAGTATAGGCGTTAACACTTTTGTAGCTTACAGGACAAATGTAGTATGTTGATTTTGGTTGGTTGGGTGGGATTCGAACCCAGCACCAAGTGGAGATATCACCTGAACATTCCCTTTTTTTCTTCTACAGTCCCAAGCTTGTTTCAAGAATCAGCCATATTCCAACACTGGAGATCACGATGCCAGCAAGAATTTCCATGTGCTTTTCTATTCTTTCCAGCCTTGTGATATATTGAATTGCTTTGAGTGCAATCGAGGTTAGAACCACCATCATTCCAATTGTAGCGATGGCGTAGGAAAGCATGACCAGTAAGGTCGTGGTTGCTCCGTAAGGAACTGCAGCAATCAATACAGGGATTAGCGTGAAACAAGGTGCTATTCCCACTATCGCAGTAACCCAAGCACCCCAGCCAATTTTGTTTTTTCCAAGTCTTCCTGCTTTAGGTTTATGGAGACCATGCTCATGAAGGTGCTCGGGCTGGTCAGACCCATGGGAATGCGAATGTCCACCTATTTTTCGTTTCCAAGATAGAAGTGCGTATGCAAGTCCGAAGGCAATAAGTAGAAATCCTGAAATCTGCTGTGCTGAATTAGCAATGAACTGGGACATTGTAACACTCACAAGCAAGGCTACAATACCTATGCCCATGGAAACAGAAATGTGTAGAATTCCCGCAACTATTGTGACTCCAACCATTCGCTTCATGGTCCAGTTATTAGCACGCCCAATCATTGCTAATGGAATTTCATGATCCGGAACCAGTGTGTGTAAAATAGCTGCTACAGCTGCTGAAATCATGAGAATTACTGTTGTACTCATCTATATCCCAAGCTTTCCAGTTCTAATTGACTCAAAATCCTGAGCGTTCTATAAGAACATTCTCATGGAAATAAACCCACATACAGTAGAGATATCACCCGCAAATCCCTCTTTTTTCTGCAACTGAACTATTCTGTCCAGTAAACCCATCCGTTTGATACCTTGGATTTTTTCAAGACTCCCCTTTTCACTCTTCTAGCGAGAGAATTAGTAATATTGTCCTCTTTGCCCTTAGTCGAGAGACCTTTAGACTCTAAGGCTTTGACCACATGCTCTAGCGTTCTCTTATTGGGATGTTTAAAGAATCCCTCACGAATTAGTCCCTCAAGCGCCTGACACGCCTGACCGCCCCAGGTTTGAGGTCCCTTGCGCTGTGCCGCGCGCGGGAAAATCTGCTGGACATCAAACTCATCAACCATAGCGCTCATTTCTATATCAGATGGTCGCTTCTCAAAACGATTGGCAGCATCCAACACCTTGGGCAGAAGCTGCATATCACCCGCTGTGATCAAAAAGCTGTCCGGGAAACCCAATGACCAATGCACCGACTTATCAATGGCATCTTGAGTCTCTAACGGTTCATAGAAATACGTATTGTAAGTCTTGGAACGGCCTCCACATGGCCACCGAGCAATGGATTTCATGGTTTGTACTGCAACGTTGCGCTTACGGCACAACCCAACTAACTCATTGAAGTCCGCTGCATAACGGGGATTCTGCATCAGCAAATAGTTGTATGGCAATAAGACTGTATCGAAATCAAAACGCTCCAAGCTGCGTTTGTGCATTGCTGGCACTTTGTTACCGTGACCTGTTACGCCCAGAAACCGCACCAAACCTTTGTCACGCGCTTCAATAAAGGCCTCCAAGGCGCCCTCAGGCCCCATCACTTTTCCCCAACCTGCCGGATTGGTCAAACCATGCAACTGCCAGAGATCGATGTAGTCGACGCGTAGCCGTTCCAACGATCGCTTCAGATCGTCCAAGGCACCTTGGCGTGAGCGTCTGCGGGTTTTGGTGGCAACGAAGAAATCATTTCGATGCTTGACCAACCAGGGCCCGATGACCTTCTCTGCGTTGCCGTACATGGGCGCTGTGTCAATATGATTCACTCCGTATTCCTGCAACAGCGCCAATGCGCTATCCGCTTCTGCCTGCCTTGCCTTGTTGAGCGCCCAGGAGCCGAAGATGGCGCGCGTGCTTTGATGTCCTGTACGTCCGAATTCCTGTCTCGGAATCATCTCAATATCCCTCCGTTTTACTCAAGCTGCATTAGCTCAGTTGGTATCGCCACAGCCCTTATAATGTGTACCGGGGCGGTCGCATCTTTGCCAGCAGCAGCTTCTCCACATCCTTGGCATCGGATTCGCTGGTCACTGGAATAAACAGCCAACGCATGCAAGCGGGCGGGGTGGGATTCGAACCCACGACCACAGGCTTAGGGGGCCTGCGCCCTATCCGAACTAGGCTACCCGCCCCTAACTTAGTTTCGTTAGAGAAGTCACAGACTTTAAGATTTTGGTCAAGTTTAGATTGATCAAATTGGTCAATTTCTAGACCCAACAGTGAATAAACATAGCTTGGATCCTGTCTATGATACTTGAAGACTGGTTTACCATTCATATAGTCAATGTAATGTTTCACACAGTAGTAATTCTTTCCAATGTGCTGAAGATAACCTTATACTCCGCATATTTGGCATTTTATTTTCAAAGTCTGCACCTTTGCTTAAAGGAGCTCCTGGGGTCAATATCGAGCTTAAAAGGACCTTTGAAGAATTATTTGTACTGGTTATGTTAGCAGTAAAATGCTATGAACCGCAGAACTTCATTGGACCCGTGATAAGGTGTATCTAAGACGCTTGGATTTGAACTGACAAGCATTTCTACATTTAGAAACTTGCCAGCAATTTCCTCAAGTCTGGAATGAACTTATCGAACATCTTCACTTTGTTACTTTCTTCAACTGGTGTTTCACTCATAATATGTGCTCCATCAGTGTCAATTTCAACGATTGCTCTACCCTTCTTTGCTGGTTGCCGAATAGAGAGAGTGCGATCTTCATCTGGAGTAACAAAAAATACTCTTATGTGCTTGGTTATATCGTCATCTGACAGTTTGATCTTCCAATATCCCGTCTGAGCTATTCTTTCACGAAGAGTTATTTTGCCGGAGATGACCGCAACCACTCTGCAAGATTTGGGCTGATAGATAATAAGATCAACGTCTGGAAGGTGTGAACCAAACTCGCCATAGTCAATCAATAGATTCCGTTTCACTCTGTTGAGTTCTGTGGGAAGATTTCTGCTCAAGGTTTTTTCAAGCCGATAACCGCCTACTATTCTTAATCCGAGATCTTCAACTTCTTTTCTAATTATGTACAAGACCAAATTTTCGTAGTTTTTCCCTTTGAAAGCTCTCCATGATTGTTCATGATCACCGCTTGGCGTAGGGCTTTTCAACCAATCTTTATAATGAATCTTCTTAGCCTCGTTCAACAATTTAGATATATATTGATACGTATCGTCACCGTAGATCTTTCTTTTTTTCCTCGTATAACTTGATCAAGTCTCTGATATTCACCTCATCCTCTCCTCTTGTAATGAGTCCATTCGACTTTACGAGAACCTTCTGCACAAGGTTGCTTTTTAGAAGATTTTCTCATAATCAATAGATACTTAAAACCTCGCAAAAAGAAATTGAATCTTCTCGCACGATTATACCACAAACCTGTATGTGAGGACTGCCCTCTTCTCGCTACACAGATAATGTCAACAGGTTCGAAGTACTTACATAAGTACTCATATATCTTAAGGCCTACCGGTGTAAACTTCTTCTTAACCCATTGATCTCCTATTAACCAGCCCAATATCTTTCCCTCTTTCAGTAGCCCATGCGATTCAACCATTACTTTCTCAAGTTCCTCATAAAACTCCTCTTTCTCACTGGAGATATCGCCAATACAGCCTGGATGTTCGTTGTATCTGATGTTGTCTCCATAAGGTGAGTCTATGAAGACCATATCAGCAGAGTTTCCCTTCAGAGGTATCTTTCTTGCGTCACTCTGTATCATGTCAAATCGCCCAGGTGGAGGTGAAATATCCAATCCGACAACTCTTCTTTTCTCCTCTTCACAGACATCAATTGTCGTTCCACTACCACACATAGGATCTACGACCAGATCGCCGGGTTCAGTGTATCTCCAGACGAGATTGTAGATTATCAAGGCTGGAGTGACACCAGGATATTTGTTGTCTCCTTTAGTAGTTAGACCATAATTTTGTCTAGGAAAATCCCAGAATGTTGTTGCTTCGATAAGAGGGATTTCCTCTTCAATATCTACTTCGTCAATCCTTTCTTTGATTTTTTCTTTCTGCCTTGCAATTAAGTGGAATGATTTCTTTCGCTCCAGCTTTAGATCGTTATTTAATAATAGAGGACTTGGCACGAAAAGATCTAGAGTCTCTATCAATCTCTTGCCAAGTATCGGTGTGTTTCTCCGTATTTTGAGTTTGTTCAAAATCTTTCTTGCATTTTCTATTGCCTTTCTTTCCCCAAGTGTCTCTACTCTAACTTGGTAGGGGTATTTTCCCTTCCAAGCATCAGGCTGAATATTCAATCCTCCATCTGAAACAGCCTGAAATGCACCATACATAACATCCGTATCCAAATTGCTCAAAAAAAGAATATCTCCTTTCCTGATCCTAATTACTATAGGTGCATAAACCTTATGTGCCCCAAAAAGTTGCCTTTGAAAGCATTCAGCCTCTGTCTTCTCAGTACAGGCAAAAATGAATCCACGAATTAGTTGTTCTTTACCTGTTTCCTTCATTACTACTCGACCTAGTCTCGCCGAGGGTATTTTTACTATGTGGGAGCAGATATATTAGTGTAAATCCCTCAATTTGCCTATTTCAGTCCGAAAAAGGAAACGCTACAATCTCCTCTTTTTAGAACACCCTAGAAAGATATTACATTCATTACATCTATACTATGTCAGACTTTGCTAAAGAAAGATTGCCATTCTGTAGTCGTCTCTGAATTGCCCATTGACATAATCTTCTTTCTCGAGCTTCGCTTCTATCTTGAATCCACACTTTTCATATACATGTATTGCTCTACCGTTCTCAGTATCAACACGAAGATATATCTTCTTCAACCTCTTCTCTTGAGCTATTTCAAGGAGATGCATTATCATGTTAGTCCCCAGACCTTGGTTTTGGTAGTCATCATGTACAGTTAACCCAAGCTCTGCTTTATGTCTGACAGCTTCTTGAAAATGAAAGGATAAAGATGCTGAACCAATAAGCCGCTCCTTACCATCTTCTTGGATTAGAGCAAGTATTGGCAAGTGCTTGTTGTAGTCAATATCGTTGGTCCAGCCTTCAATCCTCTCTCTCGTGAATGGGTGAATGAGATTTTCTAGGCTTTCCTTTGAAAGAGTGGAGAACATTTCCCACAACATTTCAGTGTCACTAGATAGTTCAGGTCTTAGGAACACTTCAACTCCACTCTTTAGGACAACGTTTTTTGTCCATTCACTGGGATAGTTGGACATCAGCTTCACCTTTCTACTCTAGAAACAAGTTTCAACCTTAAAATCTTCTGTACACTAGGGCCGTTAATAGTGCTGCGGTTATAAACCAAATTAGGTATAGAAGTTTCTTTCGGAAATGATATTAGTTTCCAAGGTGTATTGTATTTGGTGGAAGAAGTGAGAAGAATAGCTTCTATTGTTGTGTGGACTTTGCCTTTTTCTGTGCATTGAGACTAGAAGAATTGTCAGCATGAATATCGAAATCGCTTAAATGTGAATTCATACTTACATCGCCCTTACGGAGGAGAAAATAAGGTTGGAGACAGTAGAAGTATCATCTGCCGGAGGAGTAGTTTTTAAGGTCATTGATAAGAAACTTCGAGTTGCCTTGATTTCTATTGGGAATCTTTGGTTTTTGCCTAAGGGCTTGATTGAACCAGGTGAAACTGTTGAGGAGACAGCTCTAAGAGAAGTTAAGGAAGAAACTGGTTTAGAAGGTGAAATTGTTGAGAAGATTGGCAAAATAAGTTACGATTTCATTAGAGACAAGCACTATTTCAAAACGGTTCATTTCTACCTTCTGAGACATATTGGAGGGTCTGTACGCAATCATGATTCTGAAGTAGATAGAGTAAAATGGTTTCCTATTTCGGCAGCTCTTCTACTCTTAACTTACCGATTGGAAAAAAACATCTTAGAAAAGGCAGAACAGATGCTGAAAAGGAGAGACCAGATTTAGACTTTTCTCTTTCTTCTATGTGCTGATGCTCTACTAGACGTGTTAATTCTAATGCTGTTTTGTTAGTATCTTCGGTTCTTTCCATTCTTCCCTGAGGATACTGTAAAGATGATGGTCTCTATAATTTCCTTTAGCATACCATGATTTTCGCATAGTTCCTTCTTTCAAAAAGCCAGCTTTTTCTAAAGCCCTTTGGGAAGCCACGTTTTGGGTATTTGTTGATGTTTGGATTCTAACAACGTCTTTTTTGAGAAATAGATAGTCTACCATCAGTTGGATGACTTCTGTTCCATAACCTTTTCCTCTTTCCCCTAGAACTAAGGCAAAGCCTATTTCCATCATTCTACCTCGCATCCAAGCGGTAATGTGTCCAATCTTAGCTTCATCCTTCTTCTCAATTATGAAGAAGACCGTGTCTTCAAGCATGACCTTCTCAAGTTCTGCTTGGGAAATTTTTAATACGTCTTGGTATTCACCCATGTACTCTGAACTGCTCCACCATTGTGCAACTAAAGAAACATCCTCTTTCTCAGCTCTTCTCAAATTTACATTCTTGCCTTCAAGCAATCTTAGCACCCTTCACTTTGTCTTCTTGTTTAGTTTTATCCCTTGTGAGAGAAATTACAGTTTAGAACTCACTAAGCGTATTTGTGACTTTGCTTTTTCTGTGAAGAGACAACTGAAAATACTTATCTTTACGAATTTGACATTATTGTTTCTTCTGAGCACTGTAATCGACGGAAGAGTTGCCATCATAAATAATCGAAAATCCTATTTATATCCGATTTATCTTGTAAGAGTTGATTGAAATGGGAAACCAGCGCATCATGGTTCGCACAAGAGCCATTATTTTTGATGAAAACGGCAAGGTGCTTGTTCAGCATCATTCAAGTTCCAAACCTGATTTCTACAGACTACCAGGTGGAGGCGTCAAATTTAAGGAAAAGATAGAAGACTGCCTAATCCGCGAGATAAAGGAAGAAACTGGATTAGATGCGAAAGTTGATCGTCTTCTCTGGGTTCGTGACTTTTTAGATCAATTTCCCTATCACTCCATCGAAATGTTTTTCTTAGCAACCATAATAGGAGGCAGATTCAAGCCAACTCCAGAGGCTGAAAACATCGAATTACTGTTTATGACTCTTGAAGAGCTAGAAGAAGTGGTATTCTATCCCAAAGCATTTATTCCGAAATTGAAACTTCTTCGAGATGACAGAAATTGGACTGAAGAAAACCCATACATCAGATCAGCAAACTGATGTTACCTAGACTTTGCTCCTCTTTTCCATACACCATGGCTGCTGGCAATGTCATTCTTTAACTTTAACAAGTTTTCCTTCTTGAACAACATAGACATGTTCCCATTGAGGAGGTCTTATTGTGGTAGAGCCGCAAGAGTTATATCGCAATACGACGCGCGCATTTCAATTTGATAGTCTACCATGATTTCCGCGCTATCGGCTGTGCCACCACTCCTTCTAAAATGAGTGGTTGACCGATGGTCTCGAGAAGTTCATTGGGAATCCTTCCCTACGCATTGTAAAAAAGCCCCGGTTTGTCCCAAAAGTCCCGGCGGGAACTGGCGAGACGCGTGACCGCACAAGCTTTAATACCTCTCCCCGCCTTTACCATGCTTCTCAAGGATAGGAGTACCTTGGACAGGGCAAAGAGCAAACAAGCTTATGGGTTTCCCACAGTCATAACAGACTTACCAGAGGCAGACATGCCATTCCAAGGCGTCAAAGCATGGATCCTGCAAAGCGAAAAACACCAACTGATCTTCTTCGAAATGCAACCCACAACACTAGTGCCAGAGCACAGCCACAGCTATCCCCAATGGGGCATGGTAATCGAAGGAGAGATGAAACTAACCATCAACGGCAAAACAAAAACCATCAAGAAAGGCGAAGACTATCTCATCCCCGCCAAAACTAAACACCAAGCAAAATTCCTAACTAAGACAAGAGTAATCGACTTCTTTTCTGAAAAAAACAGATACAAAACCAAGACCGCCAGATAACAGTTCAGCTATGAAAATGCTCCAAATGCGCGTGCAACCATGTTGGATAAGTCATTGTTCCAATAGAGTGCATGCATAATTGTGGGGTTGCCCTAGCCTGGCAGGAGGTCTGAGGTTCCGAAAGATGTGGAATCTTCAGTAACTAGCTTCTAGAGGTTAGTAACGTTTAGCATACCGTAGGCATCTCTCAACATCAGTCCTCTTCTCCCAACATCTTCTTCATTCTCAACGCGCCTTCTCCATCTTCATAAAATCGTCTTACAACCTTGGATGGGAGAAATCCTAAACGTTTCCAGAAACCTAACCCTTCACGATTCGTGATACGAACTTCTAGTTCAACATACTTAGCCCCATAGGCTTTTAGTTTCTCAAAAGTGAAGTTGGCAAGGGCGGTACCAATCCTCTTATGCCTACAAGAAGGAGCAACTGCAATTGAAGCCACATGTCCCTTATGACGAAAGCCGCAGGTAATCATGTAGCCCACAATCCGCTCGTTTGTCTCTGCGACGATGAATAGTTCAGGGAATCTCTGAGACAAGCTCAAAAAGGTCTCTTTTGAAAATGCTTCCAAGCCGAAAGAACATTGTTCTATCTCCAATATCGAACCGAGATCAGCAGAGGTAAACAATCTTAACTTAAGACCTTTCATGCAGACAAGCTTCATAAGGAGATTATGAGAACCATTAATTATCTATGTTGCATGCATTTCCTAGCTTCCGTTCAAAACTAAATGTGCGCGCGGCTCACTGACATATTTGAACTTGTGAAGATAGCTGAAGGTACGGAGAAAAATGCAGCCCTTAGAACTTGCGCGCTCAGAAAGTAGAGAGTTTTGGAGGATACTTAGACAAATTAGAAAATGGCAAAGTTGATATTTAGCCCCACCTTACTACAAACAAATTTACCCCATAGCAAGTGATAAAGCAAATGGTCACCCAACCCCGAAAACGCCTCATATTCAACTGGACCACCCCTAGAAATCTTCTAGCCATCCTCCTCTTCATCATACTCGCCATCTTAATACAATACATCATCATCGCACTCGCCAGCCCCATGGGCACTGAAGACCCAACAGCGATCGCCCTGCCAATCTTCAACATCACCTTAAGTTTTCTATACCACCTCCTCCCCTCAGCAGTCATAATCACTCTCACTGCAAGCTTTACGCACCTCACAATCCATACCGCCACCATACCAGCAAAAACTCAAACCTTTAAAAAACCACACAGACAAAAAATCCGCCAAAAGCCGACCAGCCTAAAACCCTTACGAAAATTCTACAAAAAACTTCGAAGAGCAACGAGAAAAATTAAGAACAAAATCCTAAAAACCCCAACCATCGCATACATCGAACGCAGAGTAATCCTAGCAAGAGCCATCATAAAAAGCGCCATAACCATCACAGCTACTTTCATCATCATAATCCTCCTCGTCACCATTGCAGCTTACCCAAAATTCATCCCAACCGCCACCTCCAACTTCTATCAATGGAACGCCGCCTTCCTTAGCTTCGTCACCTCAACCATAAGAGCCTCCGAAGCCATTGCGAACACAATCCCACCTATAGGTGCCATGGCAACAACGATACACAACGCGTTAATCGCTGCCGCTCCTGCATTCCGCAACACTCTCGAAGAGACGGCTTCCGCCATAACAAACGGCCTTGTCTCCATCAGCTCAACTGAAAAATACCTTATAATCCAGAACACTGCCGCGTGGACTGTTGCCATCATAACACTCCTATACGGTCAATACATCAAGATCCGCCGCTACAGACGGTAGTGTAGGAATTATGTATCATTACTAGAAAAGATTTATAACTAAAGTAGTAGGCGCAGCGCGCGCCCTTCCACTTTTTTTTCTTCAAGATGGACTGGATAGTGATAACTAAAATTGATACTATCATGAATAGTTGTATTCACTCGACCTAGAATCCGAATGACACAAAAGAAGGAAGTTGGTAATGATATATAATTCCGAGATTACAGACGGTAAACAAACATGCCAGACAGACCAAGATTTGGCACTGCAGGAATCCCATACTGGTTTAAAGAATTAAAAACACCAATTAGCGAACTCCCTCGTTTTCTACAAGAGGAAGAACTGGATGCTCTAGAATACGAAGCTGTACGATGGGGAAGAAAACCCCAGATAAAACAAGAAGCAGCAGAAAAGCTAGGAAAAAACGCTGAAAAACACGACATCTGGCTGACAATCCATGGCTCCTACTACATAAACCTCCTCAGCAACAAAGAAACACTCGAAGCAAGCAAAAAACGCCTAATCGCCTGTGCCATCGCCGCTCAATGGATGAAAGCCCACACAATCGTCTTTCACCCAGGCTACTACAGCCAAAAGCAATCTCACAAAGAAGACCTGCAAAACTGCATAAAAACACTCAGAGAAATCACACAAGCCATGCAGTCAATGAATATAAAAGCAAACCTCGGACCCGAAACCTCAGGGAAACTCGCTCAGCTTGGAAGCCTAGAAGAAATCATAACCATGTGCGAAAATATAGAACAAACACAACCCGTTATCGACTGGGCACACCTCCATGCAAGGCAAAGGGGCAATCTTCGAACCACTAACAATTTCCAACAAGTAATCGAAAAAATCGAAAATCGCCTTGGCACCAAAGTAGCCAGAAACCTTCACTGCCACTTTTCACAAGTTGAATACACTTTCCGAGGAGAAAGACGCCACCATCCCTTGGACGCCCCGGGGTACGGACCAAAATTTGGGCTACTAGCAGAAGTTATAGCCAACCTTGACCTAAAACCAGTAATTATCTGTGAAACTCCACTTCTCGACGAAGACGCCAAAAAAATGCGCGACATCCTACACCAAAAACTGCAATCCCTCACTTAGGTACGATAAGTTTTTCTATAATGCCCCTCTTGCAATGAAGTGGTGCGCCTAGTTGGCACGACTTGAGGGTTTCCAAGATCTCAAACCTGTCAAAGAAGCTTTGAACGAATTCTTTAAGGTGCTTCAACCAAAAAGACTAGACACCCTCCTTATTCCTGTAGAAGAAGCGATGGGACGAGTCACCGCCAAAAGCATCATCGCAGAGAGAAACTTGCCCCCTTTTGACCGCTCAGCAATGGATGGGTACGCGCTAAAAGCAAAGGACACTTTTGAAGCTTCACAATTCCAACCCAAAACTCTACGTCTCGTCAAAAAGGAAACTGTAGAAAAAGGAGAAGCAAAGGAAATATGGACAGGGAACCCCTTTCCGAAAGGTGCAGACACAGTTATAATGCTGGAACACACAAGAAAGGCAGATGGAAAAATTGAAGTTCTCATTTCTTTGACGCCCGGCGCGAATGTTTCCAAGAAAGGCGAAGACCTGAAAAAAGGCGACCCTGCGGTAGAGGACGGAGTAGAGCTAAAACCGCATCATCTGGGCTTGCTAGCCGCGTCAGGGTTAAAAGAAATTGAAGTTGTGAGAAAGCCGAGGGCCGCAATACTGCCAACGGGCAACGAACTTGTCGCATTGGGAGACAAGTTGGAGCCGAACCGAATTATTGAGGTTAACAGCATAATCTTATCAGGGATGTGCACTGAACTTGGGGTGAAGGCGTTCAGTCTCGGCATCGCAACCGACAACGAGAACGAGATTAAAGATAAAGTTTGTGAGGGCTTAGCGAAGGCAGACATGGTAATTACAACCGGCGGAACAAGCGTTGGCATTCATGATGTTGTCCCAAAAGTAATTGAACAAATAGAACGTCACAGCGTCGTTGCTCACGGGATAGCCATGCGCCCAAGCATGCCTACTGCACTTGCTGTTGTACATGGAAAGCCAGTGATAATCTTATCTGGAAATCCCGTGGCAGCAGTAGTAGGATTTGAAGTTTTTGCTCGTCCACTTATACAAAAACTACTAGGAATAAGGAGTGACACAAGAGTGAAGTTAAAAGCTAAACTGACGCGGAGAGTCGCGGGAATTTTAGGCCGACGTGTTTTCCTAAGAGTGAAAGTAGTAGGAACGGACGGTAAGTTTCTAGCCGAGCCGATTCGTGTTAAAGGCTCAAGTATCATAACAACGATGACGAAAGCAAATGGTTACGTTGTTATCCCTGAAGATAGAGAAGGCTTGAGAGAAAATGAACTAGTCACTGTCCATCTTTTCGATACCATAAAGGAGGAAGTAGAAAATGTTTAAGAAACTAATTAGCCTAGACGAAGCAAAGAAAAGAATCAAAGAAGCGCTTTGTCCAAAGCCTATTGGAATCGAAGAGATTCCTCTATTGAAAGCTGTTGGACGTGTATTAGCTGAAGATATTACTTCGCCTATCGACGTTCCGCCATTTCGTCGCTCAACAGTAGACGGATACGCAGTCAAAGCTGAAGACACGTTCAACGTTAATGAGGAAAAACCATCAGTGCTGAGATTGAAAGGAAGCGTCACTGTAGGCGAAATCTCGAGCTTAACTGTAGAAAAAGGCAGCACTTTAGAAATTATGACTGGTGCGCCGTTACCTGCTAATTCCGATGCAGTCGTCATGGTGGAAAACACCACAGAAAAAAACGGAAAAATATTTGTCTTCAAACCGGCGGCGAAGGGCGAAAACATAATGGGGATAGGTTCTGACATTCACAGAAATGAGACCGTACTAAAGTGTAGGAATGTCCTGTCCTCTCGCGAGTTAGGAGTATTAGCGGCATTAGGGTTTACACGCGTAAAGGTGTTTAAGCAACCTAAAGTTGCGATTATTTCCACAGGAGCGGAAATAGTTGAGCCTGGGAAGCCTTTGCCACCCGGAAAAATCTACGACATAAATACCTATACGTTAACCGCAGCAATCTCAGAAAGCGGTGGAGAACCAATTGGCTTTGGAGTTGTTCAAGACGATGAAGAATCGCTGAAAGCGACGCTAAGGAAGGCAATGAACGCAGCGGACATCGTTATAACCTCGGGAGGAGTTTCTGTTGGGCCAAAAGACTTTATCCCAAAAATTATAGATGACTTCGGGAAACCCGGGTTAGTGGTTCACGGCGTAGCCACTAAGCCTGGAAAGCCCCTTGCAGTCGCAATTGTCGGTAACAAGCCCATTTTTTCGCTTCCAGGCCATCCTACATCTTCGCTTCTGATGTTTCATCTGCTTATTCGACCAATACTTTTCAAGATTGCTGGAAAGAAGATGGAACCACATATCACCATAAAGGCAGTTATTAGAGAAAAGCTGTTTTCAGCGCGAGGGCGGCGAACTTTCATCACTGTTACTCTCTCTCGTGACGATGCTGGTCGATGGTTAGCTTCTCCAGTTCCAACCGGGCAGTCAGGCGCCATTACAACGTTGGCAAAGGCAGATGGATACGTGGAATTAAAGGAAACTCAACAATTTGTGGAGGCTGGAAAAGAAGTCAAAGTTTTCTTGTTCAAAACTTTGGAGAATTGAAGTCTTTCTATTTTAGATTCTTTCTTTTTGCAGCAACATATACGGTTACTATCCATGTGAGTATCAAGTATACTGTCCACGCTATAATAGCCAGTAGATTGCTCAAATCTGCGTTTGCTGTGTAGTTTGCAATTGAAATGTTAAGCATGAAGGCGATATTAGTTGTGGCGATAAAGAACAGGCTGACAACGAGCCATAAAGACCAGCGTTGCAGTCGATACAGTCCAAAGGCAGCAATCAAGCTTAGAACCGCCAAAAAAGTTATGTGCAAAAGGCGTAGGTCATATACTCCTAGGATAATAAGGTTTGCAACACTTGCTACCAAGTAGAAAAGGGCAGAAAAGAACATACCTTTGTACTCTATTTCTAATCTCGACCGCAAACCCATGCTGAAGCCTTCTTTTAGACTATCGCTATACACAATTAAGTAATAAATCTATTTCGGCATTGTTTTTCGCTATTACTACACTGTCTACTTGGGTTTTCGGAAAAGTTTGCAGTTATCCATGTCAGTGACATATTCGAAGCCGGCTTCAACTAGTTTATACGCTTCTTTTAGTGTCTTTGCAGTTCTAACGTGGAACTGATAGATTGGGCTGACATGATTTTCGTGATGGAGGAGCATCATAAAGAAGCACTGAAACAGATTGATGCTAGGGGTGACGCGAAGATCGTCGTGTTGGGCATCGAGGATAACTATTTGAAGGGTAATCCGGAACTGACAATAATTCTAAAGGAAAAATTATCAAAATATTTCAGCAAGATTTAACATACGGAGTTGTACAAAAAGAGCAAAAAAAGGGGAAAATGGTTTGTTAGGCGGTTACCAGCTTTCTCCATAGTTGTTCGCTGCAGCTACTATGTCGAATATGTCTATGTCTCCATCATCATCTATGTCACAGTTGGGATCATACAGCGGATCTGGCTTTGAGACGCCATAAATGCCAGCCATTTGAACAATGTCATAGATATCTACGTCGCGGTCTCCATCAACATCACCTGCTAGGGTTACGAAGACCCAGCCGTAGACCATCGAGTCGTCTGCCGTGGCGCTTATGGTGTAGTTGCCTTTTGCCTCGCCTGTAGTGTTCCACGTGAAGGTGACAATCGTGGAGGTTCCGGCTGTTAGAGTTACATTCTGTATGTCTACGATTATTTCGTCTCCGAGGAGAATTGCATTCTGATCAGCGTAAACGGTGACGTTGAAGGTTTTGGTGAAGTTGCCTTGGTTGTGAACTGTCACGTTAAAAGTTGACGTGGTTCCTTGCCCTATAACAGTTTTTGAGGATGAGACATTTTCTAATATCGCGTCAGGGGTTGCATGTTGGATACTTATTTCACGCGTGCTTAGGGTGATTTCAAAGTAGACAGAGTAGTGAGTACCATTGGTGGTGATGATGGGGAATGGTGGATAAGTAAGCCTAGTACCATCGACGAATACTTTGATTTCTGTTGTGTTTAGCTCTACTGGAATGGTGGTGTTGATATATACTATTCGCCCTTCGGGCCCTGTAGCCTTGAATCGCAAGGTGTTCCGGGTAGCTATGACTTGAGTAAGAGTGGTGTCGCTCTCTACAGCTAGGTCGTACTCTTGGCCTTTTGCTTTAACGACGATCGTGTATTCGACGGGCTCTACTGTAACTGTGTCATCTATCAAAATGTTGTCCCACAGGCTTCTTTCGTAATCAACGGGGCCTGCATATGCGCTTATGGTGTAGCTTCCTTTGAATCCTGTTGTATCCCACGTTAGGATTATGGTAGTGCCTTCTCCACTTGACAATGTGACTTCAGTCGTGGCTACTTCAGTCTCGTTAGCGCGAACGCCAACATCAAAGGTCTCAGTGTAGTCTCCTTGGTTTTCTACGGTTACGCTAATGGGCACTAGTGTCCCTGATGTTACCTGTGTTTGGAGAGACGTGACATCGACGAGAGTGACATTGTGATACTCAGGGATCGATGATCTTGCGGCCATCACTACGGCGACGTCAAATTCGTCAATGAAACCGCCAAAAGGGAACAAATCAGCTCCCGGCAACCAGTTAGAGTCAGGAATTCCTATTCCCTGGCTGCCGTAAGCAGTCGCTACCAACATGACATCGAATATATCGACCTTGAGCTCACCATTAGGCTTTCTGACAAAGTCAATCTCGCCCAGTACTGGAGTTTCCATCCAGTAGAATGGGTTTTTCTTCAGTGTCAAGCTGCCACCTATTCCACTTGTGAATGCAGTTGCATACCACGCGCCAGCTCCTTCGAAAGCGTCCGTCCATGGTAAGTTGCCAGGTGTAAATCCTTTTGCATCTTCCGCGCTCCAGTAGTTTATGACAAGAGTTCCAGTGCGAGTTGTATTCACCCATACATCAGCATGTCCCAGAGGACCTTCGCGTTCTATATGCCATTCTGAGCCTCGAGTTAGCGACACGCCGCCGACGGATATATCGACAACCCAGTATACTTTGTGGCTTAGACCCAGAAAACCAGCGGGGCCAGTCCAGCTCCCGCTCCAAGCACGGCTTGTGTTGCTCAAAGTACCCTTTCCAAGCAGGTTAAATGACTTGAAGGGTGGGGTAGCGTAGTAAGCGTTCCAATAGCTGTAGGAGTTGAAATAGATTTCAATAGTATGGGAGCCAATAATGTTGAGGTGGTGAACGTCTTCAACGTCTGTATAGAACCAGCCGTCTCCAAGTTGGAAGTCGAACCAGATGCTGACATAAGCGTTAGTTGCGTCAACATTTTCTAGCTGGTTACCAGTCACGGGTTCCACGAAATAACCATCGGTTCTAAACGTGTATGTGACTTTTGTCTTGTTCTCGCCGCCATCATCCCATATACCAACAAGCCGCTCCGTGACGAAGCCGTCTTGGTCGGCTGAAAGGTCATATGGGGGTACATCGACGCCGCCGTACAGGTTCATCCTGTCAAGGTTTTGCCAGTCGTAGTACCAGCTTGAGTAAAATATGTTCATGGCTGTAGGTGCACCGCAGAGTCCCAATCTGATGGGTTCACCAGTAGGCTTAGGTCTGCCGTTGACTACGTCGTAGCGGTAGGCGTTCATGAAAGTATAGCCGTTTACTGGGCCGACACCTGCCATGTTGACGACGCCTAACAGCTTGTTACTCCAACCCCAGAAGGAACGGCTGCTCCATAACGGAACAGTCACAGCTAGTTCAGTCATGTAGCCAAGGGCAAGCTTTGTGGCGGCAATGGCATCTTCATAGCTGGTGGCATATCTGCAATCTTCAAGAAGTGTGTCGAGGTAAGGATGAGTGCCATTGCCCGTCACGTAGTTCTGTCCGTAGGGAAACGCGAAGTCGGAGTGGTATAGACCGTGAAGAGCTTTTGGTGGGAACCTTCCCACTCTATGTGAGCCGGTGTAAAGGTGGTAGTCGTGTTGACTGAACACCTTGTCGTATATGCTGTTGAAGTCACCTTCTGTTAGGTGCACGGGTATACCATGTTTCTTCATGTTGCTGGCAATCAGCTGACCGACATTGAATGTTCTGGAGTCGTCGGTCCTCACTACAACTTCTAATGGATCCAAGTCTTGTCCAGCCTTAGAATGACCAGCTGGATAGGTTCGAATGTACTCGGCTGAGCCTGGAAAAGCAGCGTCGTAGTATGGGTTCAGCGTCGTGCCCTGTAGGAATCCCTCTGCATCCAAAGCGGCAGCCGCTACAACAGGGTCATACTCGTACGGATAGTAGGGATACCACATCGACGCGTTTCCCCAACCCTTGTATGGCGCTGCAATCATCTGGTCAATTCTTTCAGCGAATCCACCACAAATCTCGTCTACAACCCATTCCTTGTCGGTCAACCATGCTAAGGCTTGCCTAAAGCCTGTGTAGTTTGTAGGTGAACGTACCCCTGGGTACATAGCGATAGTATAGTTGTTGTTAAGGTCGAATTGATAGAATCCTTGGTCAGCGACTGGAGCCAACACAATGTTTGGATCATTTATGGCATCGATATACAAGTCTTTTCCAGGGTGCGCATCCTCAGCGTTATAGTCTATTGTGACATAAGATGCAGCGGTGTAGTTTATCCACCATTCAGAACCTGCAGGCCAGTTCCAAGAGCCTAGGAAGTAGCCCAAAGCCCACCAGCCTTCAAGCTCCCATGCAAAGTCAGGATCAAACCACCACTCGCACGGCGGTGGCTGAGCGTAGCCACAGTTGCGACCAAAGCGGGCTGTTCCATTGTTCATGTCCACGAAAACGCTTTCGATACCACTAGCAACATATTTGATCCATGGCCATCCATTTAGGGAGTTGTTGACGCCGTCTTTCCAGTGTTCGTTGACTATTGGCACGTCCACCGGATTAAGCAGCTCTACCAGATTTTCGTTAGCGTGGACAATGTAATCCACACCTTCAGTAAGGGTGTAGGTGTAATTGTCCGGCGTGGAAGGTAGGCAAGTCACGTTGATTTGGTTCACTGAGACAAATGGGTAAGCTAGAGAGAAGTTGCCTGTCCAGTAAGGGACGCCGAACCCGTTGTATGGATCGTCTGTTCCGACATATTTACCTTGTAAATTGTTGTTTTCTAGGTTTTCTGGTCCAAAACTAGCTATCCATATGTTATCATCAATTGGGTTAGTGGGAACCGGATCTATGTAACGTGCAATGTCACATCCAACGATGTCAATCTCTCCAGCTTTTAATGCCTCGTAGGCTTGCTCCACATCAGCATAGTAGCGAATGATGAGGTCGTCAGTTCTAGGTCCTTTCGCCGCTGTTACCGAAAAAATTGAATGATTAGACATATTCAGTAGAGCCATAGAAAGTAGAAGAATAATGGTCAATCTACTCGTAACCGATAGAATTTTTCCTTTGGTTCCTTTCATTTCGCTTATCTCCTTTCTCGGTCACTTTCTGCTCTACATCTTGAGCTAAGCAGTTTCCCGCTTCCTCGACTTTTGTCAAGGCTTAAATGTTAAAGGGGGAATCACAAGAATATCTCCCTTGTAGAGAGGGTGTTTCTTTTAATGATGTATTTATAATTTCTGGAACTTTCTTCTATGAGCCTTTTTTTATTGTCTTTATATTGTTTGCAACGTTTTTCACAATACTCTTCTGCGGGCGCATTATGAAAGCACTTTAGAAGGGAATTTTTAGGTCGGTTCTGCAAGCAAAAAAGGGGGAAGTTGCGGGAGATATCTCCACTCTAAGTGGGAATAAATCTATTTCCTCATTGTGCACGCTCATAAAATTGAATAGTCAGTTTTGCCTATTTCAAGTTATGGCAGAGCCTAGATCTTATGTGAAACCTCCCAAAAGCCAGATGCCGCTGATTCAAGGCTTTAAAGACTATGTAGAGAAACATTTTGGAAGTTTTAGCTTTGGCGAATTACGTTATGTGCTCCCTGGAACTCCAATTTACGACTCGATAGTTGAGATGGAGCGTACCCTTGGAAAGCTTCAAGAAGGGGAGGAGTTGGGGGGTTGCTGTGGAAGATTGCCAACGGGTGAGGCAATCATCTATTTGGTCAACAAACATAAACGAGGACACAAGCTACCTTCTTACGGTTTACTGTATGAGATGATTCATCTAGCGAAGCTTGACTTAAGCGCAGGGGAAGTTGAGAAAGAAACATCTAAACATTTCAATTCAGCCCTAGAGCATGCACGCATTTTTGCTTATAACACCACACATAAACACAAGAAATCTTATCCAAAATGAAAACTAACACATGCTTTCTCCCGTTAACCCAGCAAAAACATTTAGGATTAGTAGACTCGATAGGAATAGCGGATGAGAACATGAGTAACTTCGAACTTTACGTTTCACACTCTCCCATCTTCAGTGGATGCCAAACACCATTTGAGCAAGCTGATTACATAGTCGTCGGTGTTCCATTTGACGTAACCAGCACGTACAGAACAGGCGCAAGGTTCGCACCTCTCGCCATACGAGAAGCATCACTAAATATCGAAACCTACAGCTTCCGCTCAAACCTTGACGCAGAAGACTTGAGGATCAACGACTTGGGCGACCTCCACATCAGCAACAATGTAGAAAAAACCTTGAAACGCCTCGAAGACACCGTAAGAGATTTGGTAGAATCCAAGAAAACGCCTATACTCATTGGTGGAGAGCACACCCTCACCTTAGGCGCAATGCGCGGTGTAAGTGGCAGAAACACAGCGGTGATAAGCCTTGACGCCCATTTAGATCTACGCGACAAGTATATGGACTTAACCACAAGTCACACAACCTTTATGCGAAGGCTCAACGAACAGGTAAAACCAGACAAGATTGTAGAAGTGGGCACGAGAGCTGTCTGTAAAGAAGAATTGAGTTACGCAAGGGACGCTGGAATACAATACTTTACAACGAAACAGATATGGGAAAACGGGTTGGAAACAACGGTCAAAGCCATAAAAAAAGCTGTGGAAAACTGTAAAAGAACCTATTTGACAATAGACATGGACGTGCTTGACCCCGCCTTTGCACCAGCAGTGCAAAACCCAGAGCCAGATGGACTATCTATCCACGCTCTCTTAGACCTCATTTGCAGCTTCTGCGACAGCTGTACAGTTGGTATAGATTTGGTAGAAGTGACACCGCCTTACGATAATGGGGTTACAGCAATTCAAGCCGCGAAAATACTTTTTGAAGCCCTCTGCCAAACTGAAAGAGCACGGAAACGCTAACCGTATTTTGCAAGTTTTGCGATGAAAAAACCATTACATTCATGAATATGTGGATACAGGCGTTGGCTACTGGTTTGACCTCGAAGTCCTGGTAATCCTATTCGAGGTTTGGTTTCTGCCAGCGTGAACTCGGGGTTCAACTTTAAAAATCGCTCAATCAAAATCTCGTTTTCTTCAACAGTTATGCTGCACGTTGAGTAGACTAGGCTACCGCCTTCCTTCACGAGATTAGCGCAATTGTTTAGCATTTTCCACTGAATTGCCGCCATATTCTTTATTGACCGTTTAGAAAGCCGCCACTTAGCCGAGGGTGTCCGACTGAACGCTCCAGTGCTGGTACAAGGCGGATCCAAAACAACAAGGTCAGCCTTAACATCGTGGATAGGCAAGGGATTACACGCATCCCAAACAGCGGGCTGGGCGTTCTTTACTCCCATCCTCTTGATTCCACGCTCCCAAACTTTCATTCTCCGCTTGGAATAATCTACTGAGTAAATCATGCCTTGATTTTCCATTAACTGAGCTAGATATGTGGTTTTTGCGCCAGGTGCAGCACAGACATCCAACAAGGTCATACCAGCTTCGGGGGCAGCCACCTCTGCAGCCAGGCAACTTGCCTTGTCTTGAATATAGAATAGACCGTCGCTAAAGCTGGCGGTTCTCACTAGAGGCTTTTTCTTCTTAACAACCTTATACGTGTGTAGCAATCCCTGCACTCTTTCTAGAGTTATTCCTTCGGCACCTATTTTTTTCAGCAACTCTTCTTCGTCCGGCATCTTTAGAGTGTTGACACGAATGTAGATGGGCGTGCTCGAAATTGTGCTCTCGAAATATCGCAATGCTTCGTGGCGACCAAACAATTTGAAACAGTATTTCACAAACCAATACGGCTGAAATGTTTGCAGAGACACCTTTTCCGCATCGTTTAAGCCTTTCAAAACCTCTTTTGGCTCCAAACTAAGCAAGGGGCCCAAAACCTCCTCAGCGCTCTTTAGCCTTCGCCACCCTAGAATAGAACGACCGACCTTAGCTATGTTTGCTGCTTTTTCGTAACTGGCACTTCCTTTAATTTTTATTTCGTATGCGTAGAGACGCAAAAAGGCACGGACGCCAAGAGGAAAATCGTTAATGGAGTTTGGTTTTAAGATGGTGTTGATCATTTGATCGATAAAGTTTTGTCTTCTAACAGTTTCAAGCACCAGTTTGTGCGCTAGACCTATTACGCTTTGATCTTGAACACCTAGCTGTTTTGACGCCTTGGTTAGTGCGAGTCTTCCACTTGACCTTCTTAATTCAACCCAGCATAAGGCTTCAACAGCTAATGCCCAAGCATCACGCAGCAACTTCACACACACACAGCAATTTGATGCAACAGACGATTTATTAAAACCTTGAGATGCATATACAGTGCATGAGACCGGAAACGATGGCGAAACAAAAGGGACTAGAAGAATTCTTGCAACCCGTCCCTACAGCTTTAGAAGAGAAGAGAGAAGAATCAACCAGGCAGACAGTAGCGCCTAAAGAAGAGAAAACGGCGACAGAAACGGTTCTGAAAAAAAAGGATCCTAATCAACTTCCACCTTCATACTTCGTTTCCGCCTCTTACGACGGCAAAAGGGGTGCCGGCTGCATCAAGCTGTATGAACCAAAGACTGAAAGCATCTACCTTTGGCACGACACTACTGGGCATAAACCATACCTTCTCACAAACCTGTCCCCTTACGAATTAGACCAGCTGGAAGGCGTAAAGAATCATCCAGGTTTCGACCACTTTGATACAGTGGAGAAGTTTAACGCACTTCTCGACAAGACTGTAACGCTGACGAAAGTGGTGGCGAAAGATCCGCTAGCGATTGGAGGTAGACCGAGAGGATGCTTGCGCGAGATTATCCCCGAAGAACACGCGAAAATCGCAGAGCCTGAGCAGTCTGAGGCAAAAGTTTGGGAGGCGGCGATTAAGTATTATCAATGCTACATCTACGACCGCAACTTAGTGCCAGGCATGCCTTACACCGTTGAAAACCGAGAACTCGTACCTGCAAAGATGGATGCTGCAGAAAGCGCCGTGAAAAAAATTAAAGCTCTATTTGGTGGCGAAACAGCAGAGGAGAGGGAACATATTGAGCGGTGGGCACGCCTGCTGGAGTATCCAGCGCCATCATTCAGACGGGTCGCTTTAGACATCGAAGTTTTCTCACCTGTGGCTACACGTGTACCTGACCCTCGCGAAGCGCCATATGAAGTTATCTGCGCTTCTATGATAACTACGGATGGCAATGACCAAGTTTTGTTGTTGAAAAGAAAAGACGTGAGAGAAGGTGTGGAAAAACTGCCTTCCGCCACAAAAGTGGAGTTTTTTGAACGTGAAGAGGATTTGCTCCGGGCTATTTTCAAGATCTTGTGGGATTATCCCTTTGTCATTACTTTCAACGGCGATGACTTTGATTTGCGGTATTTGGCGCACAGAGCGGAGAAGTTAGGTATGTCGAGAAATGAAGTTCCTATTGAGGTGCGTCGTCGCGTCTGTTTGCTGAAGAACGGTGTCCACATTGATTTGTACAAGTTTTTCTACAACCGTTCCATCCAGATTTACGCTTTCAGCAACAAGTATCGCGACGTAAGGCTTGATGATGTAGGTAAGGCTCTGGTTGGCTTATCGAAAATTGGGTTGGACAAGCATTTCGCTGATTTAAGCTATTTTGAATTAGCGCGTTATTGTCTGCGAGATGCAGAGATTACTTTCAAGTTAACGAGCTTTAACGGCGACCTCACGATGCAGTTGATTTTGGTGCTTGCCCGAATCAGCAAGATGCCTATGGAAGACGTTAGCAGGCAAGGAGTGTCCCGTTGGATTAGGAACTTCATGTATTTTGAACATCGTAGGCGAGGTATGCTAATTCCTAACACAGAGGATATTCTGGCTTTGAAAGGAAAGACGGCTACAACCGCCATTATCAAGGGCAAAAAATACAAAGGTGCAATTGTGGTTGAACCGGTACCCGGAGTTCATTTTAACGTGGCAGTGATGGATTTTCCAAGTCTATACCCATCTATTATTAAGGTTTGGAATTTAGGCTACCAAACAATACTTTGTCCTCATGAAGAATGTAAAGAAAACATTGTGCCTGATACTCCACATTGGGTTTGTCGCAAGAAAAAGGCTTTGGAGAGCTTGCTCATCGGTTCGTTGAGAGATTTAAGGGTGATGTGGTATAAACCAAAGGCGAAGGACAAAACGTTGTCAGCCGATGTTCGGAACTGGTACAATGTTATTCAGAGAGCTTTGAAAGTTATTTTGAATGCAAGTTATGGCGTGTTTGGTGCAGAGTCCTTTGACTTGTACTGTCCGCCCGTTGCGGAGGCAACTGCTGCAATTGGGCGGCATTCTATAACGGTGATAGTTGATAAGGCGAGAGGGCTAGGCATTGAGGTTCTTTATGGTGACACGGATAGTGTATTCTTGAAGAATCCTTCCAAGGCACAAATCAGGGAGCTAGCGGAATGGTCTGAGAAGGAGTTGACGATGGGATTGGACGTTGACAAGGTTTATCGCTATGCCGTTTTTAGTTCTCGCAAAAAGAATTATTTAGGTGTTCTTGAGGATGGCAGTGTCGATGTTAAGGGTTTGACAGGAAAAAAGAAGCACATTCCCACATTTATCAAAGATGCTTTTAACGAGATGAAAGGAAGGCTTGGGAAGGTCGGGTCTTCCGCCGAATTTGAAGCGGCTAAGAGGGACATTAAGAAAATCGTTTTGGACCGTTATTCAAGGCTAAAAAGAAGGAAATGGACCCATTTAGATGATTTGGCGTTTCATATGGTGCTTGGAGATGCACCTGAACGTTATGTAAAGACTACACCTCAACACGTGATGGCAGCGAGAATTCTAAAGGATAAAGAAATCGAGATGAAAGCTGGGGACCGTATAAGTTTTATAAAGATAAAACCTAGGGAAATCGTTGTTAGAGGAAAAAAACAATTAGTTAGTGTAATGCCGCTACAGTTTGCAGCAGATAGCGAAGTTGACGTGGACAAATACGTTGCCTATTTACAATCCACCTTTGACCAAGTATTAGATGCGCTAGGATTGGAATTCGACGAAATTATCGGACTGACTAAACTCGAAAGATTTATGTAACATCTATATGCTCAAAAATGACCAAAGATATTAGATCTATTGGAGACATATTTTGGGTCAGACAAAATCTAAGAGAGCTTAGGAGCACCGCACACACCGAAAGCCACACTCGTATTTGAAACTTGTTAGGCTCATGTATAGACGACCCAGTCAAATTAAGAACCTGCTCAGCGCTTCCTCCGCTTTAGATACTGCACCAACTCAGATGCCTCTCTAGCCGTCTCCACAGTCCTCAGCCGCCTTGCCTTAACCAACCACACCCTAACCCCGCAATAGGGGCACCTCCGACTCTTCTTCTCACCATTAGCCACCAACAAATTTCCACAACTACAACAAACCACAATCAAATACATAGACGAAACCTGCGAAAACTTTTTCCACACAAATAAGTATTTAACACATAACCATAAAAAGACCAAGGTGAAATGAGCATTAATACAATCACCCTCAACGAACTCGCGGCAAAATACCTCCGCAAAAAAGGCTACAAAATAGAACAAAACATCATACTAGAAGGCGCATCCGGCGTATCTCACAAATTCAACCTCCTAATAACCAAATCAAACGAAAAACGCGTAGTCCAAATACTCAACTGGAAACGCACAGTCGGCGTCAACATAGTCATAAACTTCGACAAAGCATCAGAAGACGTCGGCGTTAAAAAACCCATAGTAATCTCAGAAAAATTCAGCAGCCACGCAAAAGCCTACGCAAACCGAAAAGGTGTAACACTTTTAACCAAACAAAAACTAAACAAATACTAAAACGAAGCTAGGAACTCGTCAAGGCGCCCCTCCAACTCCAACTTTGTTAACCAATCTACAACGCCAACACCACATCTCCTACGCCCATCAACAACGCAAATTATTTCATCAACTACCTCCTCAACCGTTTTATCTGAAACATCAACTTCACAAACCTTTTCTTCGCCATAGGCCTTCACAGCGTCAAATAGGCAAACATCCAAAATTTCAGCTGCAACATTCTCAGCAACCTTACTCTCCTTAAAACCTCGTTCCTTCAAAACCTCCCATAACTTGTCGGGGTTACGTCTCAAAACAAAAGCCAAGAAAGCATCATCAACCCCTATTACATCCATAGCAAAATGACCATCAACAATAATATAGCCTACAGATTGCTGAATAATCTCGCTGACTCGCCTAGAAAGCTCCTTTAAATCAACAATCAAAGTCCCACGTTTCTCATCCAAGCCACAGCTCAAACTTTCCTTCCTGACTAGACCACTCAAGTTGACGTGTATACCGCTTAGGCGAGAGGCTAACATACTAGAAACAGAAGACTTGCCAACGCCAGGCGTACCAACGACTACCAAAACGCGTTTCATCTTATTCTCCAAGTACACATAAAATGTCGCTTCTGACTAAAATGCTCCACGCTCAAATAAGAAGCAGAGAAGGAAAATGTTTCCTAGTACCGTGTCATATGAACAGCGTTATATCTGCTTCGGCAGCAATTTCAAGAAAGGTTGCAGCACCGGCAATTTCGTCTACTTCAGAAATCAAGTCTTCCCTCTTTACTCCAAACATTTCCATACTTGGACTGCAAGCATATATCTTAAACAAACCAGATTGCTTCAAACGCTTGAGCATTTCATAAGGCGTAGGATACTTCATCCTCTCCAAGTTCCTCCTCATTTTCTCCTCTAAATGCTTATACGTTGCCGGCAAACACGCTTTTTCCATGGCTCCTTTCACAAGCATGTTCAAACCCCAGAAAGTAAAGTACAAATGTGCCTCCATATCCATTGCTACAGCTGTAGACGCCAAGATAAAAGTGCAATAAAGCTTATCTAAAGTACCAGCTTGAACAACGATAGCTAATCTTTTCCTGTCGCTTTTGTCCATAACAAGACCCCTTTTTATATTTCGCACATTTAGAGAGTAAACTATAAGACGGTATTAAACTCTCCGAAATAATACAAAATCACTTCTCGAAAATAGGGAAACGGAGAAAAACTCAAAAGTCCAACAACAAAACTGTAATAGGGCAAACCTACAGCTTACATCTCAACGTTACAGTTGAGAATCTCGGCAATACTTTAGAAGTCTTTAACATAACAGCCTACGCTAATGCAAAAGCTATTCAAACGAAAAACATCACTTTGGCAAGTGAAAGCTTCACAACCATTAACTTCACTTGGGACACAACAGGCTGGATGAAAGGCAACTATACAATCAGCGCAAACGCAACTGTAGTACAAGGTTAGACAAACACAACGGACAACACTTTAGTTGATGGTTGGGTCTTTGTGACTATTCTTGGCGACGTTAATGGAGATCGAGACGTGGACATCTTTGACATCGTTCTCATGGCGGGGATCTATGGCATGACAGAGAAAGACCAACAATTCATAGCGAACTGTGACATCGATGGCGACGGAGACATAGACATTTTCGACGTGGTTATTGCAGCAGGGAATTACGGACAAAATTGGTAATACAGTCGCATCACGTATTCCGCGTCTGAGAATTGACTGTCCTCATTCACCAACAAATAGAACCTTCTTTCAGAAATGATAATAGTGTTTAAGGCATATTGTATTTGGGGAGAAAGTGTGAAAGGAGTAGTTTCGTCGCTCATACTGACTTTGCTGATTTGCAATGCCATGTTGGCAATTGGTTTTCAATCGAATAAGGCTTCTGAGGCTGTTTATGTCAACGCTGAGAGAAGGGCTGACTCATTTAGGAACCCAACGCAACGCGATAGAGACACGTACACCTTTGTGGACAAAACTCACGATCCAGTTTGGATTGAAAGAGACAATCTACACGCGACCCGAGGAATTTGGAATAGAGATGAGCAGCAGGAAGCCCAGAAAAAATGTTGGGTAAACTACTTCGACAACACCGAAAATGGGAGTTGGGTATTCACCGGTGACAGCCCTTACTTGCATAATGACACAGACGGTTACATAACGTCCATGGGAGCGGGCAACTGCTCATGGTTCCAATTCCAAGATACAAGCCTGACAACCCTGCAAACTGTGTATCTAATGATTGAATGGAAAACTCGCCACATAATGTCCACCGAAGAAACCAAGCTTTACTTGGACAATGGTACATCCTATGTAGATTTAGGGTCTTTCAATCTAACCTTGGAGTACAGGTGGACGAAAATCAACATAACCAGCACACTAGATACAATTTCAAAAGTCAACGATGCGAAACTGAAAATTGTATCGCTTTCTGCTGGTTTTTATCTTGTTGCTGTGCGTAGAGCATACTTGAGAATCTATAACGGTCCAGTCCCACTGCAGACGGGCACAGCGACGTATGGTAAAGTAGGTGGTCAAGTAATGTTGTCTGTGAAATGGACCGACCCTGACGGATTGAGCGGTTACGCTTTGTACCATAACGCAAGCGGAAACTGGATTGCCCAAACAGGCGCCTTAGAAGGAATAGAAGCTTGGAGTAATCACACGATAACACTGCAAAATGATGCGGCTTCTGTTTTGGGTTACAGATTTTGGGCGAACGACACAGACAACAATTGGGAACCGGCGGAGGTTTTGTTTGTTTACCCTGTGAAGAACTTCAGTCCTGACCTACTGCAATATTTAGAGGACATTAGCGGTTCGCCAATAGCACATAGTTATGGCAGAAAAGATTTTTATGACAGCGTAACTGGAAGATTCTGGAAGTTCTATAGCGACGGAACAAACATCAAGTACTCATCAACCGAAGATGGACAAACGTGGAACTCTTCGCAAACAATAAGGATCGGCGATAGTGGCTTTCAGTTTTACGTTCATGGCTTCAACGGAACAATACACTATTTATACAACTCTGAAAGGACAAGCGACAACATATATTATCGAAGGGGAGTCTTAAATTCTAATGGCGCAATAACTTGGAGCGCGTCAGAACAAGTTGCGGTTGATGCTGGTACATCACAAAGATTTTATGCTTGCTCGGTCGTTACAGACACGGACGGTTATCCATACCTTGTTTTCGGCAATCGAACAGACCCAAATTCAAAGACACTAAACTTAGTCAAAAGTAACCATAACAATGGAACTTGGCAGACGGCAAGCGGGTTTCCAAAGCAAATCAACGAAAACCCAGACGACGATTTAGTATCTGGAGTTGCCTTAAGCTTGCCGGATAACAAAATCTACATAATTTACTGTAGTGCAGGAAACGAGGAGCCACCTATGGGAAGACTATGGCAAAACCCTACTTTAGGACCTTTAGAAAACGCCTCAGACTACACAATGTCAAGCAATTACCATTTCAGCGCTGTCTCCGACAGTTATGGACACGTCCACATTGTTTATCGGAGAACAAACAATAGGGTTGAATATAGTTTCCGCAACTACACAACAGAAGCGTGGGAGACTAAAGACGAGTTTGTTACGTCTCACCTAACAAGCGAATCTCTAAGCAGTGCTGTTTATTCGTGGCCAGTGATATGTTGGAACCCAGATTTAGAAGAAATCTACGTGCATTGGTGGACATTGGAAGACAAGAGTGCTTGGCTAAAGATAAGGAACTCTACTGCATGGGAGCAGAGACGAAGAATCATAAGGTTAAACAGAAATATCACATTGATTGACGGCGATGTTATAGTACCACAATCGCATCAAAACAAAATTTTACTCAATTTCGTAGGACAGAACGTGGTAGACGAACAAAAGGCGATTTGGGCTTACTTATACACCAACAAACCTCCCATGGCAAGTTTTACTGAATCCGCAGAAACAGTCTACACCGGGGAAATCATCGCCTTTAATGCGAGCGAGAGTTTTGACCCGGATGGAACAATTGTTTATTACTTCTGGAACTTCGGTGACGAAACAAACGCTACCGGAGTAATTACGGAACACGCGTATGCTGACGACGGCAACTACACAGTCACTTTGACCGTTACTGATGACGATGAAGAAACTGACTCTGCCCTCGCCATTAAGACTGTCTTAAACCGTCCTCCTCTTGCCTTGTTCACCGAGTCTGCTGAAACTGTTTACACCGACGAATTTATCACTTTCAACGCGACTGAGAGCTATGACCCTGACGGTGTTATAGTTTCATATCTCTGGAATTTCGGCGATGGCAGCAACGCTACAGAAGCCGTGATAGAACACGCTTATGCTGACAACGCCAACTACACAGTAACACTTAGGGTAACGGATGACGATGAAGCAACAACCACAGTTGCTTCAACTAAAATAGTTCTGAATAGACCTCCAGTCGCCATTTTCACGGAATCAGCTGAGAGTGTGCTCACGGGCGAGATTATCCATTTTAATGCCTCAGACAGTTACGATCCAGATGGTTTCATTGCTCTCTACTTTTGGGGTTTTGGTGACGACGCCAATGCTACTGGAGTAACAGTTGACCTTGCTTACATTGATATTGGTAATTACACAGTTACCTTGACGGTTACTGATAATGATGGAACAACACACGTGGCAATGTCAACTAAAATAGTTTTACGCCGCGATATAGCTGTCTTGACTGTTGTACCCTGCAAGACAATAGTTGGAATAGGATTTAACATCAGCATAGACCTTACGATTGAAAATCAAGGCAACTTCACAGAGAACTTCAACGTAACTGTTTACGCCAACTCCATCGTAATTGGAATACTACAAGTAACATTAAACGCGGGAAACAACCAAACCTTAGCATTCACGTGGGACACAACAGGCCTTGTTTACAGCAACTACACTATAAGCGCCACGGCAGACACCGTTCCAGGCGAAATCGACACGACTGACAACACAATGGTTGATGGCTGGGTCCTTGTAACTATTCCTGGCGATGTTGATGGAGACCGAGACGTAGACATCTACGATATCGTCCGTATGGCTGGCATCTATGGCGTATCAAAACCAAACCCACAATACGACCCCAACTGCGACATAGACGGCGACGGAGACATAGATATTTTTGATATAGTGGCTGCATCTGGAAACTACGGAGAAAGTTGGTAGCTATGATATCACGCTTTCCCTTTTGCCCTCGAGCACATGGTAATGATAGAAGACTCTTTCGCAAGCTTTATCTGTGACCTAAACTCACGTTCTAAAAACATGAAAACAAGGGGCACTTCTAGAATTTGACAAACATAAAGCGCAAAGTTTTTCGCATACGAACTTTGAGAATAATCAGTCAGTTTGCCTTCATTATACTTCTCAATGCTGCCTTATTCGGCTTCGAACCCTTACTGCTTCTCCTGCCAATTCTACAAAGCTTAGGAAACCCGCTAAAAACTGTGGGAGATGCCTTTGCAGCGATGCAGTACATGCTTTGGGAACCCGCTTTTCCATGGCTTCCTCTTGCCTCCTTTCTTATAGTCGCAGTGCTCTTGGGTAGAACGCTATGTAGCTGGGCTTGCCCATTTGGCTTTATTCAAGACATACTTGGCTTTGTAAAAAGAAAACACATGGAAATTTCACCTAGGACGCATCAAGACATGATTTACTTCAAATATATAATTCTTGGAGCAGTTTTGTTTATTAGCATAACAGTATCAGTCACCTCAGTGATGGGAATAGGTGGAAGCTACAAAGATGCTCTGGGAGTTTTTGCCCAAGCACCCTTTAACGCGTTGAGCCCCCATGACACGTTGTTTGCAACGCTACCCACCGTAGCGCTCAAAGCATTTCATGCAGAGCCACCGTTCCAAGACATCTTGGGGGGGATAGGCGCTCTTTCGCCATTGTTTTGGACTCGCTTGTTCATATTGGCGATTGTTTTGGCTTTAGCAGTCTATACTCCCAGGAGTTGGTGTCGATACTTCTGTCCAGTAGGAGCCATGATGGCTTTGCTAAATCGTTTCAGTTTTCTAGGGTTAAAAAGAGATGTAGTACACTGCACAAAGGAAAGTTGCCGCAGCTGCGTGGAAGCATGCCCCATGAAAGTTCCGATTCTCGATTTGCCATGGGAAAAGTTCACCCATCCCGAATGCACATACTGCCTTGAATGCGTAGATGCATGCGAAACAAAAGCATTAAAACCAAAATTCCCCTAAAAAACGTTGCTAGCTCGGTTAAATCATATTTTTGTAGAATTAAAAACTTATATACGAGTTTGTTTTTGATGCCTTTGTTAAATTTCACTCTAAGGTGACATGTTTTGACTTCAATAAAAGAAGTGCCGACAGATAAAATAACTCGTTTTGAACGCGTGGGAGCCCATACCCACATCAAAGGTCTAGGATTGGACAAGAAGGGTAACGCCATAAAAATTAAAGATGGAATGGTTGGTCAAGAAAGAGCACGTGAAGCCGCAGGGTTAGTTGTTAGAATGATCAAAGATGGTAAACTAAGCGGCAAAACAATCATACTGGCTGGCCCTCCGGGAACAGGCAAGACAGCCATCGCCATAGCGATTTCCAAAGAACTTGGTAAAAATGTTCCTTTTATTCAGATGAGCGGTAGCGAAGTCTATAGTAGCGAACGCAAAAAAACTGAAGTTTTGATGGAAGCCATACGCAAGTGCATTGGTGTTGAAATTCACGAAATGAGAAAAGTGTACGAAGGCGAAATTGTCGACATCAACATTTCAACCGCACCACATCCTTACAATCCCTATCAGAAAGTTCCAGAGAGCGTCCGCTTAACATTGAAAACGACAGATGAAGAGAAATCCATCGAAGCAGGTGCTTCAATAACCCAGCAGTTGATTCAACAAAACATCTCAGAAGGCCATGTTGTCCAAATTGATGCAGAGAGTGGACGAGTAGCCAGTTTAGGATTAAGCGTGGACAGTGCAAAAGGCAAAACTTACGATGTCGACACCAGACAGAAAGTTCCGAGACCCGCTGGCGAAGTTTTAAAAGAGAAAGAGTTTGTCTACACACCAACGCTTACGAATTTGGACGAACTCAACGCTAGAAGTCGTTCAGGCGGCTTGTTTTCTACGTTTTTCGCAGGCGCTGAATCGAAGGAAATAGATTCAGAAATTCGTGTAGCTGTTGATCAACAGGTGAAAGATTGGGTGGACAAGGGCAAAGCGTTCATTCACCCTGGTGTGCTCTTCATTGACGATTCCCATCTGTTGGATTTGGAAGCGTTTAGCTTTCTCGGTAGAGCTATGGAAAGTGAACTTGTTCCGATAATAATACTTGCCACAAATAGGGGAATGGCACGCATTCGCGGGACGGACGTTAAAAGCCCACTTGGATTTCCGATAGATCTCATCGACCGAGCTGTGATCATTGGAACACAGCAGTACGACCCAGAGAGCATTCAAGGAATCCTTCGAATAATATGCGGAGAAGAGAAGATAGAGATGGAAGACGATGCAATTCGGAAACTTACAGAAGTTGGGTCGAAGAGCTCGCTTCGATACGCTGCGGGGCTTCTAAGTTTGGCAGCTCAAAGCGCCAAAACTGCAAGTCGAGATAGAGTAACTGTCGAAGATATAGATAGGGTTGACAAGCTGTTCATGGACATTGGAAAGGCAGCAGAGTATTTGAAGCGATATGAAGAGAAGATGATGACACATTAAAAAGAGGCAGCGGACTGAAGAAGAAATCTTGATTAGGGAGAAACAAGACTTTAATTCAGGCGTTCCTTTTTCATAAAGAGGATGTTGAAAGTATGGCTGAAAGAAAACAAAGAAAGAATCTACCCGACCTTTTGGACTTGGACAAACCTGAACACTTCATATTAACGGAACCTAAACCAATAGAAATCGCTTCAGCCTATTCCATCTCCGTCAAGTACGACAAGAACGGCAGACCATTAATATATGTCAAGAAATATGGCGATGTTGACACAAAAGGGCTAAGGAGAGAGATTGAACGAAATTATCCCGGTGCTTCCATTCAAGGTTTGGAAAAACCACAATTGATTGAAATAGAGGATAAGCAGAAGAAAAATCCTAGGAAACCTCGCGTTAAACACAGCAAAAAAAGATAGGACATATTTTTAGAAGAGTTCTCGCCCGAAATTCGGCGTCCTGACGTGAGATTAAGGCTTAGTGCGTCAATCCTTTTTATAGTTTTCACTTTTACAAACGTAAAGCGACGTTTCGAAGAGTCTAACATGTCAAAGACAAAGAATGGATAATTCACGTTTACTGCGACATTTTTAATAAACTCGCATCATAATTATTTGATGTGAAATCGATGTCTAAAAAGAAAGAAGCGGCACTCCATCCACCGCCACCACCAAAAAGACCTGAAAGAAAAGAAAATCTGCGATGGCCTTCACCAACTCCTTTACCCAATTTTCCAACAGAAAATGCAGGACGCATATTGAAGCAAATTCTGAACCGACTGGACGCTATCGAAAAACGCCTAGAAAACATTGAAAAAATAATGACGAAAAGTCAGCAAGCCACCTGAAATATCAAGAAGCGTTCTCTAAGAGACAGTTTCTAGGCTGCAAAATATGCCTCGAGTCTTCCAACATAGTTGCTTTTCTTTACGACTTGGTCGATTAGCAATCTCACAAAACGGGCATTCTGCGTATCCACTAACGCGCTCGAAAAACTTGGTAGAATCATTGCCAAAGTTAGCTGCACAATGCGTGCCCCTCATAATGGCTTGTCTGGTTCGTCTCTAGAGAGGAGACTTCCAACGTCACAAGGTTGAGTCAACCTAGTCGCTTCTATTATACTTGAAATGTTCGTACCCTCGCGCCTCTATTTTGATCAGCTTGCCCCCGTGCTTGACAAGTAATGTTTTTTTTGCTGTGGTTTTTCCGATCTTCAAGAGGGTACCTCCTTGTTGCACAACCGCTTCTTTAGTTCTTCTCCAATGTTCTGGTTTAATGGTGACAATCAACTCGTATTCTTCGCCGCCGTAGAAACCCAACTCCATAGGGTCAAGGCTATGCAGCTTAGCAAATCGGTACGTTTCCTGAGCGATGGGTGGGGCATCGACTACGAACCCAACGTTGCTGGCGCTGCTGATTTCGTGGAGACTCCATGCTAATCCGTCGCTTGAATCTATAGACGCTGTAGTCGCACCTGTTTTCGCTAAAGCCAAGCCTTCTTTGAGCCGTGCGTAAGGCATTAAAACAGCGTCCACAAGCTTCTTCTTGATCTTCTGTGGTGCGGCGAGTTTTTCTTTCAATATTTTAAGACCAGAGGATGTTAAACCGAACAAACCTGTTGTCGCTACAATATCTTCGGGGTGTGCGCCACTTCGCAAGATGAGAGCTCTTTTTTTTGCCAATCCGAAAGCTGCAACGCTGATTATAAGATCATGTGTTTCGCTTGTGTCCCCGCCTAAAACATAAGCGTCATATTCTCTTACGCCTGCATTCAATCCTTTTCCAATCTGCTCGATGTCTTGCTTTGTTAGATTTCGCGGGATGCCTAAAGACACGAGGAGTCCTAAAGGTTTTACGCCTTTTGCAGCAAGGTCGCTGACGTTCATGACGACTGCCTTGCGGGCTGCCTGCCAATAACTCATACAGGGCGGGACGTCGGTTTTGCCTACAAGCATGTCCGTTTTCAGAACTACAAGATTATCATCGCCGTATTCGATGGCTGATACGTCGTCGCCGAAAGGCACTGACATGATTGGAGCTTTGTCTAAATGCTTCCATATGGTTTCGATTATTTTACGTTCACCAAGCCTATCTGCTGTGTTCAATTTGACACCCTTCTCTTGTAGAGGAATTGTTGTAGCTTGGCTTAAATATCACCTTTTTTGACTGCTCCCCCCTTTTGGATAGGGAAATGATTAAATTTATGAATGTTGTTTTGCTGTAGGAAATTCGGGGGAAAATGATTTGTTGAAAATTAGGCGTTTCGTTCAAGGAAGAGATGAAAAAGACTGGGTTAGAGTATGGAATGCAGCGCACAAGGAATATGACGATATGAGGCAAATGACGGTGGACGAATTTAGGATTGCTGAAAAAGCACCTAATTTTGATCCTGAAGGGAGATTTATTGCAGAACTGAATGAGCAGCCAGTTGGAATTATTCATGCCCATGTTGACAAAAAAAGAAGGGAAAAGAAGGGGTTCATGAGATCTTTTGGCATTATTCCTGAGTTTCGAGGTAAAAGCATAGAAGAAAAACTTGCGGAAACTGCTCTGAAGGAGTTAAAGAGTCGGGGGATGATGATTGTTCAAGGGTGGGCTGCCGATAGCAGGGAAGATAGGATTCGCCTTTGGGAGAACCTGGGGTTTAAACTGGTTCGTAAGTTTAGCTTAATGAAAGGAGACTTGGATGAGATTCCTTCAGGTATTGGAGAAAACGAGGAAGTGGTGCTGACAACGGTTAGAAAAGATTCGGACGAGGATTTGAAAATGCTTAATTGGCTTGGTAACGAATGCTTCAAGGAACACTTCAACTATAGACCTGGCACTGTTGAAGAGACGATTTATTTTCTGCGAAAAGATCCGTTTTTCAGGGTTCAAGAATGGTTCTTCGTTAGTCTGGGTGAGGAACACGTGGGGTATATCGGAGTAGGTGTTGATGAGAAGTATAATGTTGAGAGGAATGTTAAGTGTGGGTGGATCATGGATATCGGTGTGTTGAAGCCTGACAGAATACGAGGGATTGGAACTAGATTGATGTTGCAGGGTATGGGGACGCTGAAGGATAAGGGTATGACTATGGCGATGTTGGGCGTAGACGATTGGAATGTGACGAAGGCGATGAAATTATATGAGAAGGTTGGCTTCAAAGTGACCAAGAAGGATCTGACTTACGAAAGAAACCTTGAATAGCCAAATTCTTCTTTTTTCTACTAGAATCTCCGAATATTTAAAATGCTGTTTTGCTCAGTCATTTAACACAGATGCCTCGGTGGCTCAGCATGGTAGAGCAACGGTTTCGTAAACCGTCGGCCGCGGGATCGAAGCCCGCCCGAGGCTCCAAGAGCTATAATGCCGTTCGTACTAATTTCAGAGTCTTCCAGCCTCCTTATTCCTCTACCCAGACGAATTCGGTCATTCCAATGCGCCCCGACCATTTTATGGAAGTCAAATAGAAGAAAAGATTTGGGAACTTCTGCCTTTTAGAAGGCGCTCCGACATTGTTTCGATTCTAAAGTATGTTTTGTAGATCGGCAAGATAGTTAATAACGTCGACGCAGGTTGCTGCAAGATATGGTCTTTTGCCTAGAGAGATTTTCCTACCGAAACGCAGAATATATTTTTCGTCTTTCTTCGGCAGCCCCACCTGATCGCCCAAAACAAACACAGGATCCTCCCCAAACTCCACATTCCAAATGTCTTCACCTTTCTCCTCAAGAACAAATACGTTCCGCTTTTTCCTCACAAGCCCTTGCAAACTCTCCTTCTCAACACTTATTCCCTGATGTGAGTCACCAGACAAAACCTTTCTAAGGATTTCCTCCCAAGTCCGCTCGTCGGTTCTCACATCCCGAACAATGTGTCCATCCACAGTTAAGCAAAGTGGAGGACAAGGTGGTCCACCCAAGATAACATGAAAGACAACGTTACGCCTTATGGCGCCAGAAGTAAACAAACCCAAAAGCAGACATTGATAAACAACGTCTAACCTACCAGCCTCCCTCAAGCTTTCGAAATTACCATCGGTTTTGCCCCGACGAGAATACAAGATAAACTCTCTCATACACTCAATAATGACACATTTGAGGGATTTCTAACTTTCCGTTCCATACCCATTTAGAACCCAACAGAATAAAATAATCAAAGCGCTGAACGCGCATATTAGCCAGAAAAGAAACAAATAAACAACTCCCTTAAACATCTCTAAATGCCATAGGAGAAGAACAGTCATGCGACAAAGAAACACTTCCCTTCCCGAAAAAGCAGGGGCATACTTCAAGCAAGGCTACAACTGTACCCAAAGTGTTCTACTTGCAATGCAAGAACACTACAAACTCGAAAACGAGCTCATCCCGAAAATCGCTACGGCCTTCGGAGGCCGGAATCGGAAGATGCGGCTCACTATGCGGAGCCCTAACAGGCGCCATAATGGCAATCAGAATAAAACATGGAACCAACCAGCAAACCCAGAAAACCGAGAAAAAGCATACACACTAGCCCAGAAGTTTTATGAACAATTCGTAAAAGAATGCGGCAGCACTTATTGTCGAGAACTCATCGGATACGATCTAACCAATCTAGAAGACCTTGAGAAGGCTAGGAAGTTAAACGTGTTTGACAAAAAATGATCCCACTTCGTAAAGAAAGCCGTTGAAATACTAATTAACTTAGAAACATAGCGAAGCCCCGAGCGGGAATTGAACCCGCGACCTACAGCTTACAAGGCTGTTGCTCTAGCCACTGAGCTACCGGGGCACACGTGTATTCTCCGACAGAACCAACAAACAAACAGCTTAAATATTTTGTTAAATACACACGCACATTTCACTTTATGCTACAGAGTTGTCGGAATGCAATTTAAGACCGATTATCAGGTTTCCAATTGAGCCGCTATTTTGTTTCCAAACTCTTTGCATCTAGGAAACTCTTCCTCTAGAATCGGCCCCTTCATTCCTTGAACTTTTATTGACAGCCCATGAACCAGCAGTTTGGATTCAGGGACCTTTTCCTTTATTCTTTTCTCCATTTTCTTCACCGCCTTTTCGAAGAAGTAGCCACTTTTTTTCCCAAGGTATGTGTCAAAAGCAGCAAACAGTTTTCCCTTCAAGTCGAGTTTCCCAAGCCTGTCGATAAACGCCTTTACCCCCTTAGTTGGTCCGCCATAATGGTTCGGAGAACCAATCAAAATCGCATGGTAATCAAGGATCTTGTCGAGGTCAACCTCTTTGAGCTCACTGAGGGCAACTTCTATTCCTTCAACTTTTCTTATTCCTTCAACGATTTCTTCCGCTACAAGTTTGGTGTTACCATATTTCGATTCGTAAATAACGATGACTTTCGCCAACACCTCACCTCCTTTCAGATTCTTTAGTGCCGGGGGCGGGATTCGAACTCGCGACCTCTGGGCTTGGGCTCACAAGGCCCCTTTTCAGCTCTCCAGATTATGAGTCTGGCGCCCAAACCAGGCTAGGCTACCCCGGCTCAACCAATCTTTTTTACAAGCCACAATAAAGCCTTTCCGAAACAAAACAACCTCTTTTCAATAAAAACTTATCTAAACAACCATCACTCTTAACCCCTATCAGAAACTCACACAAAATAGCGGCAGGAGAAAACATCAATGGGCTATGAACAATGGTGGAAAACCTTAGAAAACCTCATAACCGAACTTCGAAAAAAACAGGTAACAATCTCCACAGAAGTCATGACCTCTCTACGATCTGCAAAAACCACGATAAACATCTACAAGGCAGACCCATCACGTTTAGAATCTATTCCTGTCATAGAGAACTACCTAATGACTGTCGAATCCAACCTCATAAACAGAGCAAAAGAGAGATTTGGCCAAGCCTTCATAGAGCGTTGGATTAAGAAGCTGGAAAAAGCTAGAAGAGAAGAAAACCTAAAAGCTGAAACGGCGACTTCACGGTTTATTCCAGGGCTTCCAAAAGGTAAGCATTGGATAAGAGTTTCAACTTCCGACGACATCCTTAAAGAAAACGTTGAAAAGTTGGCTGGCGAATTAGGGCTTTCCTGCAAGATGCAAAAAGACGGTTACGTATTAGTGTATGGCAGCAAGGAAGACGTGAAGGATTTTGTCAAAAAAATGGCGAAGGAATACCGAGGAATAAGGAAAAGTTAGACGCTTTTGTTTAAAAAACTGTTAAACGTCAGATTAAGTTATTTATAGAAGAATTCTATAGAAGAAGCTGTAAAGCCAATAGGCTGGCTAGCGAAAGCCGGAAAACCGTGGAGCGACCCCAGAAAGATGCCCTACGTGAAAAAAATCGAATTAAGAGGCTTCAAATCTTTTGGGCCAAAAACAGTAACTGTCACCTTAGACAAGGGTTTCACTGCCGTAACAGGACCAAACGGCAGCGGCAAAACAAACATCGTGGACGCTATTCTTTTTGTCTTAGGTGAACTCAGCGCGAGGAGAATGCGCGCCGAAAACCTGGCTAAATTAATATTCCACGGTTCACCAGATGCGGGATTAGGAAAAGCAAAGTCGGCTAGGGTTGTGCTCCAATTTGATAACAAAGATGGGCGTATACCTATAGACACCAACACTGTGACGATATCTAGAGAAGTTTTCAGAAACGGGCAGTGCGTCTACCGACTTAATGGACGAAGAATTTCGAGAACAAACATTAATAATATGCTCTCCATGGCAGGGATCTCATCTACTAGCCACAACATAATATTACAAGGCACAATTAACCGCATGACAGACATTTCTTCAAAAGACCGCCGAAAGATTCTTGAAGACATGGTGGGCATCGCTCAGTACGATTCTGAGAAAGCAGAAGCAGAAGAAAAACTACGAGTAGCTGAGATTTCAATTCGAACTGCCATGGGAAGAATCGACGAGGTGCAGAAACGAGTTGACGACCTTGAAAGAGAAAGAAACGAGCTACTTCGATATAACTTCATACAAAACGAAATAAAACGATTTGAAGCAATAAAGCTTTCTCACCAAATCTCAATCACCGAAGAGAAAGGGACGGAAATCTCTTCAAAACTTGAAGAAGCTCAACGCAGATTTGAAAACCTACGCCAAGTCCGCGACAAAATGCGGGATAACCGCCATTCCATTGAACGCGAGTGGAGAAGACTCAGCTCGGATATGGTGGAGGAAGGCGGTACACGGGTTCTTGAAGTTCAAATTAAAATAGGAGATTTGAAATCAAGACTAACTGAACTTTCAACAAAGACAAGTGCAGGCACAACCACTCTTGAAGGTTTAAGGAAAGTTAGGGAGAACAATATTCAACAGCTTGATTCGATGCAGGCTGAGATAAGTGAAAATCGCAAAAGAATGCAACAGCTAAAAAGAAAACGAGAGCGACTGTTAAAGGACTTCGACGCCAAACAAGCTGAACATGATATTCTCACCAGCGAGACTACACAACTCTGGGGAGATATTGGAGAAAACAGTAAAGAAATCCGGGAAACCGAACAGCAACTTGACAGGCTTTACCAAGAACTCGCTGACTTGAAGGCCGACTATGCTCAAGGGCAAACATCTAAAAGAATTTTGCTCCACAGACTAAACGACCTAAAAACTCGAAAGGAAAGGTTCACCGTCACTCTGGAAGAACTAGAAAAATCTTTTGTTGACTTGAAAGACGTTCAAAAAGAACAGAAAACGCGGCTGAACAGTCTGCAAAAGTCGCTTGAACGTAGAATCATACAGAAAGAGGCAGTTGAACGAGAAATTGATGAAGCAGGAGAAATTGCAGGCACCGCACGCGAAGCAGTTGTCGAGTTTGCAACCCAACGGGAACTTGCCGAAGCAGTCGCTGCAGAAGAAAACGCCTTGAGAAACATTGAAGAATTAGGCGAACTTGGGGTCATCTCAGGCGTTTATGGACGTCTTAAGAATTTGATCAAAATTGAAGGCCGCTACAAACAAGCTTTAGAAGCGGCTGGAGCAGGTTGGCTAGACGCTTTAGTAGTGCGTGATTTCGAAGCCGCATTTACGTGTGCTGAAACATTGAGACGTCTAAAACTTGGTAGGATTAGAATTATCCCGATAAAGGGGCTGGCAAGGAAAGTTGCGAGTCCGCGAGAATTAAGGAATGTTGAGGGATTCGCAACGGCCTTTGTGAAGTGTGCAAGAGAACATGAGCCAGCAGTTGATTTCGTTTTTGGCGATACGGTCGTTGCAAGGAACGATAAGACAGCATTGGGTGTATGTCAAAAAGGATACAGAAGTGTAACGACAAATGGAGACGTTTACGAAGTTGGGGGAGGGTTAGAAAGCGGCTTTTTCCGTGCACCCATCGATTTCTCCGCAATAATTCCAAGCGAAACCGCTATCAAAAGCCTAGATGAAGCCGTGAGAGCCCTTAAAGAACACTTAGCAAGAAGAGGAAAAGACGTTTCATTCTTCGAAGAGGAGATAGAGCTAACTCGAAGCGAGATAATAGGATTATCTGAAGCCATCGGCACCCTCGATGCTGAAATAGCTAGAGTTAAAAAAAGCACTAAAGTCACAAAACGAAACATCCGACGAATAGGCTTTTACATTCAAGGCGTTCAAGCAAAGCTGGAAAAAGAAAAAACGGAAATCGGGCTTCAAAAGGCTCAGCGACATGCAATTCGAAAAGACATGCGAAAACTGCGCACCAAATTGGCTGAATTAAGGCGCAAAACAGACCCGACACACATACAGAAGCTAGAAATCCAGAGGGATAGATTAGCCGAGAACATTATCATGCTTAGACAAAACTTAGGTAGTGTCAAAACAGAGTTCTCAACTTTGCAATCGAAATATGACAACGTTCTAAGGTTAGGCTACCGAAACGTCAAAGTTCAGCTTAGGAAGGTAGAAAAGCAGCTCGCAGTTGTGGAAAAAGAAGTTTATGAGGCACTGCAAGAAAAAGAACAGTTAAAAGAGGAACTTCTCAAGCTCGAAAAATCTAGAGAAGAACTTTCTCGCACTGTCCTAGGCGCAAGAGAAGAAGCAAAGAAGTTCACCGCTCAAATTGACGACATTGATAAGGAACTCAGAAAGATAGATGCTGAATACGAGCGTGCAGACCGTTTGCGCAATCAGCTTCAACTTTCACATCAAACATTACAACTTCAGGTGGACGGTTTTAGACGACAGTTAAGAGAATTCGGCTATGAAAAATTAATATCAATAACTCCTAGGCAACTTGAAGAAGCTGAAACTTCTCTTAGAATGATGGAATTTGAAGTAGAACGGCTAGGAGCAGTCAACCAGCTCGCTCTTTCTCATTACGCTGAACAAATATCCCGCTATAAGGAACTGTCACTACGCATGAACGAGCTGGAACGCGAAAAGCAATCCATAATAGCCTTCATGAACGAAGTAGAACGCAAAAAACGCGCGGTCTTCATGGAGGCTTTCGAAAAAATAAATAAAAACTTGAGGAGATACTTCTTAAAAGTAACAGATGGGGGTAATGCAGAGCTAAAGCTAGAGAACCCTGAAGACCCGTTCTCCGGAGGCATCGACATGATAGTTCGGTTTCCAGGCAAACAACCCTTACTCGTAAGCGGAGCCAGCGGCGGAGAAAGATCGGTTTCGGCAGTTGCATTTTTATTGGCCATACAAGAGCTTACGCCAGCCGCATTTTACATTCTTGACGAAGTTGACGCTCACTTAGATGCCTTGCATGTTGCAAAACTAGGAGAGCTTTTAGCAGAAGAGGCGGACAAATCTCAATTCATAGTAGTCACGTTGAAGCCTGAGATGGTTAACAAAGCTCAAAAAATTTACGGAGTTTACGAACGCAATGGAGTCTCCAAAGTGGTTTCCACCATGTTCACGGAGGCCAAATCCTAGTGACCATGAAAAAACCTTTTTATCTGCAACCCCCATGGAACATTCTCTTTGAAATTCACAAACTGGAAAAGGTGAAGCCTTGGAACGTTAACATATCCTTCCTGCTGGCGTCTTTCTTGGATGAAATGCAGAAGCGAGGCGAGGTTGACTTCCGCGCGTCAGGCGTGGCTTTAGACTCTTCTGCTTTCATATATTTAATGAAGTCAAAGCTTCTGCTAAAACTTGAGGAACCACCTGCTCCACCTAAACTCCCGCCGGACTTCATACCACCACCAATTTTCCTTCCACTACGGTACGAATTAACCTCTACTACGATTGAACAATTGCTTGAGGCTTTAGATTCGGTTTTGAAAGGCGAAAAACTATTACCATTGAAGCTCCGTTCAGAACCAATTCTACCCCTGCCAACTGATATTCTGCCTGAAATCGACCGTTATCTAATGGAAATCGAAAACTTGATGGAAAAACTATATACCAACATGCTTTGCCTCTCCAAAGGAAAACCGTTCTTGAACTTCAAGAAACTCATATTAAAAATGGATAGGGTTGAAGCAATCCGCACCTTTATTCTTCTTCTCTTTCTAGCTCAAAGGCGAAAAATTTGGCTCTGGCAAGAAGAAGAGTTTGGTGAAATCTACATCTCTATGAAGGGAGACGCTGTTGTTGAAGGAAGTGGAGCAAGCATCGCCTGAGACAACATCGCCAGAAATAAACAGGCAGAAACAGCGCCTAGCATTAATAGAGGCAGCATTGTACGTCGCCGGAAGACCGTTAGACTTGAAAACTTTAGCCTCTGTAGTTAAGACGCGTTCAAAAAATCTGGTTCAACAACTTGCACGCACCCTTAAACAAGAATATGACAATCGAAATACGAGTTTGGAAATATTAGAGTTGATGGATGAACGCTTCGTCATGCAACTAAGACCAGAATACTCTCCGCGCGTGCAAAGACTAGCTATGCGCCCCCTCCTGACGGTTGGCCCGTTAAAAACACTTTCATACATTGCCTATAGACAGCCTGTCCCCCAAAAACAAGTACTAAACGTCCGTGGCCACCATGTGTATAGCCACCTGAAGCAGTTAGAGGACTTTGGACTAATCACACGAGAACCTGTAGGTCGAACAAAAGTTATACGGACGACCCAATTTTTCGCAGACTACTTTGGCCTAAGCCACGACCTACGCGCCATGAAACGCCAACTCAAAAAGGTTTTTGGATCCGCCGAACCCGAATCCAAAGGAAAAGAAGAGAAATAGCGCTAAGCTTATATGTTAAATTTCGGTAGTCTCATGAAGTTCCACTGGAGATATTAGCGTTGTCTGTTTGGCACGGAGATTCACACAAAAAGAAACTTTCAGGCGGTCGCAAACGCGCCCATCGCAAAAAACGCCGCTTCGAACGAGGTTCTTTCCCAGTAGAAACTAGGTTGAGCGAAAGAAAACTAAAAACAGTTCGCCGACGAGGCGGTAACATAAAAACACGAGCCCTCAGAGAAAAACAAGCAAGCATTTCCAATCCAGCAACAGGAAAAACAGAAAAAACAGAGATCCTGCGAGTAGTGAAAAACCCAGCTAACATAGACTATGACAGACGCGGTGTAATCACAAAAGGAACAATTATAGAGACAAAGTTAGGACTTGCACGTGTAACTTCACGTCCTGGGCAACACGGATTAATAAACGCCATTTTGATTCCAGAAAAACAATAGCCTTGGACAAGCATTTTCTTATCACCCAGCACGCTTTGGATAACGCTATGACTTCTATGGAAAAGAAAGGCTATTACACACGCGCTTTTCTGATGGCAAAGAGTCTTTGTAGTTAGCACCAAAAAAGTAAGAGATCCTATTCTCTTGTTTCCTGACGGATGGCTGCTATTTCCTCAGCCATTTTCATTAAAGTTTGCATTTTTGTCTCTCTTTTCTGCACCATTATCCGTCCAGTTTTTCGCCAATGAATCGTTGGGTAGGTGGAATTCGTTTCGACTTCCGGCTTCAATTCTAAATGTTCTGCCGCTTTTTGAATTTCTGCCAAGTTTGGGTTTGGCACTGCAATATTTTTTGGCACTCTTCGTCCTTCCTTCCTCGTCTTAGACGAGTCGAAATAGACTGGCCAAAGAAGTATCTTCTTCTGCTTTCGCATATTTTTCCCTCTCTTAACATCAACATTTATTTTGCTCTTCTGTATTTCTATTTTCTTGCCGGATGATGAAAAGGTATTTGTTTGACTCGATGATATATCAGAGTTACACAGACGGCAACTCACGAAACTCATAGATGCTTTCTACAATTTGAGTCTAAAACTGATGAAACTAATAGTTTGCTTGCCGGATAACGATTTTTTGCTTCTTATTTTGTGTTTTCCGCTTTTTTGGGGATGTTTTCGTACTTTTAAGTTTTTCGGTTGCAGGTACTGTGTCCTCTGCGTCGGATTTGAAATCTGTTTTTTTTCGTCGGATGGAATAAACGGCAATTTTTGAGATTTGAAATTTTCTTTTGAAGTGATTTCTTCGTAAAGAATAACCACCTGATGCAATAAGTAGTCAATTCCACGATCTAACGGAACATTGTTTTTCTCAGCATAATCTCTCAGCCTCAAAAGCGTTAAATGTAGAGTCTCAAACAGTTCCATGTTGAGTCGATGCATACGTAATGTTTCATCGCACACATCTCTTAGCTTTTCAATGATATCCAAAGTCAAATACCTCACTTGTTCTCCATTAACCATTTTTTCTTTTGTTCCTTGGCGTTTTCGATGTCTCTGATACGAGGTCTTATTCGTTCCTCAAGTTCTTTTTCTATTCCTTCAAGATCTTTCTGTATTTTGTCTAACTGGGTTTTGTCTGCTTTGCCCTTGAGTGAACGCACTTCATCAGTAAGCGAGGACAATGCACGTTTTAGAGCGATCATTTGGTTGTGAAGCGGGAAGACTATATCAGTTATGAACCCCAAATGTTCATCCGTTTTTCGTCGGGTTTTTTGCTCGTTTTCTATTAGCATATAAGTGTCTCCAACATAGAAGGCAAGTTTTTGTATTATGTGATTTAAAGGGCGCACAATGTTTGATATTACGATTCGTGCCACTGGCAACGAGCTATCCAGTTTTTCGAGTTGTTTTATGAGATCTGCGGTTTCTTCTTGGCGCCTCTTGAGGTAGTTGTCATTTGTCTTCATCATCTTTTTCCCGCCTCTTTTTGTGGTTTGGATAGATCTTGTTTAATCCACAAGTCAATAGCTTCTTCTATGGCTTCGCTAATGTTTCCTTTTTTCATTCCCTTTCGTTCAAAGATTGTTCGTCTGAACTTTTCTTCTAGTTTGTCCTTAAGGACAACATTTATTTTCCCCATTATATCACCACAAAACCTTATAGAGATAGATACATAAAAGGTTTTAGGTTTGGAGAGATAAACCGATAACCTTTTATACTTATTTATGTATTTATAGAGATAGAGAGATATGTGGTGATTGAATGATAACTACTACACAACAAACCGCTCGAAAAGAACGGGGAAAAACAATAGCGATTATAGGCGGTCAAGTGAAGTTTTTTGAAGAAACTATTTTTGAAGTGAAAAGTCAGTCGGGTAATGGCAAATATGAGGTTTTGAAAACGAGTATAGGTTGGATGTGTAGTTGCCCAGACCATATTTACCGACACATTAAATGCAAACACATCTACGCAGTCAATTTTTCTCTAGCATTAAAGAAACGAGTAGAATCTAAACGAATAACTCCAATAAACAATGTTTCTTCTTGCATCTACTGTAAATCAACAAACATAGTAAAGGATGGAGTCCGACACAACAAACACACAGACATTCAAAAGTTCTACTGCCGAAACTGTCAACAATACTTCTCTTTCAATGTAGGATTTGAAAAGATGAAACATAGCCCCCAAGCAATAACCACGGCATTGCAACTATACTTCAGTGGAGAATCTTTAAGGAACACTCAGAAATCGTTGAGACTTTTAGGCGTGGAAGTTGTACACTCAACGGTTTACAAATGGATAAAGAAGTACATCGGTTTAATGGAAAAATACATCGAGAAACTAAAACCAGAAGTTTCTGACACTTGGAGAGCTGACGAACTTTGGGTAAAATTCAAAGGCGACATGAAATACGTCTTCGCTATAATGGATGATGAAACACGTTGCTGGATAGCTCAAGAAGTTGCAGAAACCAAGTTTAAGCATGATGCTAGAAAGCTGTTTCAGTTAGCCAAGAAGGTAACTGGAAAAAAGCCTATGACATTGATAACTGACGGTCTTCCAGCTTACAATGACGCATACAAGAAAGAGTTCTGGACACTTAGAAATCCAAGAACCAACCACATACGACACATCAAAATACGAGGCGACAAGAACAACAACAAAATGGAAAGACTAAACGGAGAAATTCGTGATAGAGAAAAAGTCATGAGAGGATTGAAAAAGAAAGACACTCCAATACTTAAGGGATACCAAATATTTCATAACTACATTAGAACCCACGAAGGTTTGAACGGCAAAACACCCGCAGAAGCATGTGGAATAAACGTTGAAGGAAAGAACAAGTGGAAAACTCTAATTCAAAACGCAAGTAGAAACGGAAATTAATTCAACAGTCTAATACGATTCCAACATTTCCCCATGAAGAAAGGTCTAATTCAATATTATGGAGTTTCTTTCTTGGAAAGTTATCACCAGTCATTCTCACTTCTAGGACATATTTCTCACCTTTAGGAAGTACGAGAGGTTGCTGAAGGATTGTGCGGATAGCGACATTAAGTGATTTCTTTGGCACTTGACATAGTTGAACGATTATTCTATCACCAGAATTGATACTTGTACGTCTTTCATAGACTGGATGTGGCAAAATGAGCTGATAGTCGTCTTCCCCACGACCTTTTACTTTTATTTTAACCTTACAATCTATTGCTTTGGTTTTTCCCTTGTTTCTGATTCGTAAAAATAGGTCTTTATACTCGTCTTTAGTGCCAGCGTTACGAAGCTTTACCCATGAGTTCTCGATTGTAAAGTCGGGTTCACTAAACATTTTCAGAACATATCCTATACCGCCAAACATAGCAAAAAACCCCAGAAATAGAGCTAGAATTAATGCCCCGAATCTCTCGTCTCTCATGTTCAAGAATGAATAGTAATAGATGGCTAGAGCAATTGAAAAACCAAAATATGCCAATGAGACCATTTTCACAATAGTCTTGTCTTGAACCATAATCAACACTAATATTCATCTTCGCATTTAAGCAAAAAATGTTTATCCGACGAAAAAAACCACATTTCAAATCCGACATAGACGATACAGCACCCGGTTGCACAAGGTTTAAATAAGGCGAAGTTTTTGAGTTTTTTGTCCTTTTGTGAGGGGATCTGGAAATTTGCAGCATTTAGGTCATGTGCTTCACGTAAGTGTAAGTCGGAATTTAATTCTAAAGGCAAAACTTCAGCCAAAAATCGGCGACAAAGTTGTAGATGAAAACCTAAGATATGTTGGTTCTGTTTTCGATGTTTTCGGTCCTGTTTCCTCACCTTACGTTTCAGTAAAACCTATAATAACAGAGCCGCAAAGCTTGATTAAAAGTACACTTTACACGATTCCCTCTACAGCAAGGAGAAAGGAGAAGAGAAAGTATGCAAGATAAAGGAAGCTCTACGATTACTTCTGCTTCCACTCAGCCAGTAAAAGTTCAAAAATGCCCAGAATGTGGAAGCGACCGCCTTATACGTGATTATGAGACTGCTGAAATTGTTTGCATGGATTGCGGTATTGTCATTGCTGCAAAGCTTCAGGATACGGGACCTGAATGGAGGGCATTTGACGATGAGCAACGGGCTAAAAGAATACGGGTAGGTGCGCCGTTAACATATACGATTCATGATAAAGGCTTATCCACTGTGATTGACTGGCACGACCGAGATGTTTATGGCAAGCGTCTTTCACCTGGCCAAAAGGCACAGGTTTATCGTCTTAGAAAATGGCAGCGGCGTATTCGAGTTTCAGATGCTACGGAACGGAATCTGGCTTATGCACTTTCAGAAATTAGCAACATTGCTAATGCCCTCAGCTTGCCCAAAAACATTCTCGAAACCGCTTCAGTAATTTATCGAAGGGCTGTAAAGGCACGTCTAATTCGCGGTCGGTCTATTCAAGGCGTAACTGCTGCTGCAATATATGTTGCCTGTAGGCAGTGTACTCTTCCAAGAACTTTGGAAGAAATTGCCCAAGCTTCACACATAAACAAGAAGGAGGTTGGCCGTAGCTACCGTTTCCTCGTCAAAGAACTTGATTACTTTATTCCACCACTTAAGCCAAGTCAATATATCGCGAAGTTTTCGAATCAGTTGACGATGCAGGGCAAAGTAGAAGAGATAGCTCATAAGATCTTGGCAACCGCAAAGGAGTTGAGATTGACTTCAGGAAGAGGCCCCACAGGTATCGCTGCAGCTGCAAGCTACATCGCATCTGTCTTAACAGGAGAAAGAAAGACTCAACGAGAAATCGCTGAAATTGCGCAAGTCACAGAAGTAACCATAAGAAACCGTTACAAAGAACTTGTTGAACGCCTCTCATTCGCAATAAGCATGTAGCCTTCACCCTTTCTTTTTTTAGATTCTTGCACAAGTTGCCACTATGACGAACCAAACCAGCCTTTATGATAACAAAGCATTTTAGCAAAATATTGCCTAATCATATTGGAGCTGCAAGTCTTGGCTAAATGTCCAAAGTGTGAAACTGAAGTCACCGTTCCTTTCAAGACATGGTCTATTTCGAGAAAGACTTCAAAACCTGGTGGCACCACCGAGATTGTTTTTGGAATGTTTGAATGCCCAGAATGTGGAAATAAATTCCGTACTGGCGGGAAAAGAGAAGAGAAAAAAGAGTTAAGCATAAAAGGAGTGGCGGAAAAGATTAAAGGAATCGAGGGAGAACTGGTGAATACGCTGAAAAACCTGAGAGAAAAACTAAAAACTTTAGAAACAGAACGAGCAAACCTCCTATTGGAAATTAACGGATTGAAAAAAATGGCTGAGGCTAAGGCTAGTGCCTTGGAAAGCGAAATCGGAATGCTAAGAGAAGAAGTGCAGTCGCTAAAACAGTTACTTGGCGTTGGCGAAATGGAATCTTGAATAACGATTGTCTACCTCAATAAGCGTTCGCTCAGCTTCGCCATGAAGAAAATTCGACAAATAGAAGCTTATTTTTTCTCTTTCATTCACCCTTATTATTAAAAATCTTTTTATGATTCCGTTCATCCTTCTTACTGACATGCAGATATTGCAGTTATCAACGGCCGCACCTAAAAGTAGGTATTCAACAGATGAACTCATGGAAGCCTTTCCATGCCAGATTCCGGATGGTATTAAAAGGAACATCATGAATTTAGGAGTCTCAAATAGACATTTAGTCAAATATGCTGATTCACCTTCAAAATCAGAGACTATTTTGAGCGAAACGGGCCTAGTCAACCTTTGCCTAGAGGCTTGTAAACACACTGTCGAAAATGCAGGCCTTTCTATTAGAGAAATAGATTACTTTATTGCAGCTTATGATGCGAACCCATTTTTGTGTCCAGGTCTCAGCCAGCTTCTGATTCGGAAACTTGGCTTTAACCCTTATGTTAACCATGTCAATGTTCAAGGAATGGGCTGTACAGCCTTCACGAAAGCACTTGAGCTCGCTCAAAACTATCTTGCGGCGCACCCAAGAGGTTTCGTTCTGCTTTGCATTTCTGGGGTAAATTCATATTGGTTTTATAATCAAGTACAAGGCATGAAAGACATTATGGAAATCAGCAAAATTAACTCGATAATGCACAAAGATAGAAGGCAGATGGAGCTGAGAAAATGGATTGCCGCCATGGAGTTTTTCCTCTTTGGAGACGGGGCAGCCAGCATCATAGTGTCAAATGAGGGAAGCGGCCTGTCCTTTGATAAAATTGTGGAAGTCACGAATTTTAAAAAGATGGATTATTTAGCTGGTTACACCAGACTGACAGCCTTAAACGAGCCATTCAATTTCGGCTTTTACTCACACCTAGACAGAGAAATTCCAGAACTCGGCGTCAAATACATTTCTCTGGTTCTTAGAAAACTGGTTGGAGAACATGTTGAAAAAATCATGAAAGCCACGAGAAAATTGGCAATCCACACCGGCAGCGAAAAGATACTTAACCTCATAGCTGAACACTTCGGGATTCAACCTGAAAAACTTGAAGAGTCCCATGAAGTGCTTAAGGAGTATGGAAATTTAGCCGGAGCAAGTTTGCCATTTATCCTTGAAAAAATAGTTTCTAGAAACAAACTTGCAAAAGGTGACGTTGTTTTAACGCTTGGTTATGGATGGGGCTTTTCAGCCTCTGCCTGTTCATTTGAGTTCAAGAAATAACATAGTCATAACTTTGATGTTAAAGTTACGTGTGCATAAATCATTTGGCCTCCATTAGGCTTCCATTTGGAACCATACAAAAACTGGAGAGGATCAGGAGTTGCACATACACAAGGTTGCACAAATATTCTAGAGCCTAAAATACAGATCTTAGTTTAAGGGTGATGCACACTAGAAATCTCCACTTTTAAATACAATAGAATAGTCTCTTCTTTCAGCCATGCAGAACCAACCCACAATACGCCCAGCCCAACAAAGTGACAAAGAAGTAGTCTTCAAATTCTGTGAACACACGTTCAACTTGGGCGACTACATCGCCAACGTCTGGGACAGATGGCTAAAGGAAAAACAGGCCAGACTACTCACAGCCACACTAAACAGCAAACCCGTAAGCATAATGCGTGTCTCACTGCAAAAACCTGGCGAAGCATGGCTGCGAGCGCGCGTGCCTACTCCTGCCAACAAGAGATCGCAAACGTCTACGCCTTCGCGTGTAACATACCTATAATCTCTGTCGCTCTCACTGAAACTGGCTTCAACAGCGAAGAACCCACAATTGAACTAATCTATGAAAAGAAACTAAACCGATAAAAAGCAAGCAGAAAGAGTTAGCCGCCGCCTACAGGCGGAACAATCGCTACCTCATCGCCTTCCCTCAACCGCGTCTCCAACCCCTCCGACAAGCTTACACTCTTCCCATTAACAAGCAACTGCAAATGCTCCCGCACCCTCCTTTTTTCATCATATAAGTAGTCTTTGAACTCTTTCCCATGCCGTCTCACCAGTTCTTCCAAGACATCCTTGACAGTAACGAATCCCACATCGAATTCCAAGGTCTCATCACCTTTTTGAGCCAATTCACGCAACATCGTAAACAATCGCACCGAAACCTTCAAAACAGATACGACCTTTAAAAGTCAATGTAGGAAATCTAAAAATAAACCTTCCTAGAGAAGTCAAAACTTAAGCATCGCTGAGAACGTTCGAATGTAACTTGGAAATTAACCAAATGCAAAACCTGTAAGATAATATTCTTAGCTTCTCCTTTCTCCCTCTTATTCTCTGCCATTTCTCAGTAAACGTCGACTCAATCTTAGGATTTTGGGCACTGCAACGACTTCGAACTTTCTCCCAACGCGTTAAATAATATTCTACTCGGTTTTCAGTGAGTAAAAGCTATTTTTGTCCAATAAGATTACTTCTTCACAGTGCTTTTTGAGAGCCTTTTTTCTTATACATTTTCCAGCTTAGCGCCATGGTTCTTGGATGTGAAGCTTTTACCTCGTCCAACCTCGTAACAGCAGTGTTTCTGGGCGCTCTCAAAACGATATCTGGGTTAACCTCTGCTTCTTCAGCAATCTTCCGCATAGCTTCAACGAAGCGGTCAAGCTCCTCTCTTTCAAAAGATTCCGTCGGTTCAATCATCAAAGCCTCTTCCACAATCAATGGAAAATAAGTGGTGGGCGCATGAATCCCATAGTCAAGGAGTCGTTTAGAAATGTCTATGACCCTTACACCTTCCCTTTTCTGAAGAGGTTTTGCGCTGAATACACATTCATGCTTCCTCGGCCTCTTTGCATCGTAGGGCAGCTCATAAGCACCGATTCCTTCCATCTTCTTAACTAGATAGTTTGCGTTTAACACCGAAACCTCTGCGGCTTCTTTCAATCCTTCTGCGCCTAAACTAAGTATGTAAGCGTATGCTCTGAGGAGAACCGCCACATTTCCATAGAAACTTCTGACTTTACCAATACTACTAGGCCTATCATAGTCCAAATGATAATTCTCACCATCAAAAACTATTCGTGGGACAGGAAGAAATTTTTCCAATTCTTCAGATACACCTACTGGCCCTGCACCAGGTCCTCCCCCACCATGCGGCGTGCCAAAGGTCTTATGGATGTTTATGTGAACTATGTCGAAGCCCATTGCGCCTGGCCTAACCTTGCCGAGAATTGCGTTGAGGTTTGCACCGTCGTAGTAAAGCAGCCCGCCAGCATCGTGAATTATGTCTGCTATTTCTTCGATATTTTCCTCAAAAATGCCCAACGTATTTGGGTTGGTTAGCATCAAACCAGCTGTTCGGTTTGAAACGGCTGTTTTTAAAGCTTCAATATCTATGCATCCACTTTTGTCGGAAGGCACAATTATTACGTTAAAGCCAGCCATTGTGGCGCTCGCAGGATTAGTCCCATGAGCAGAGTCGGGTATTATGAACTCACTACGGTTTGAAAGGTTCCCGTTAAGCTTGTGGAAAGCCCGCATTATGAGGGCACCTAAAAATTCACCATGCGCCCCTGCTGCAGGTTGAAGTGAGATTTCGTAGGTGCCTGTAATTTCAGCGAGCCACTTACCTAGATCGTAGAGAATTTCAAGCGTGCCTTGCACGTTCTTCTCATTTTGGTATGGATGGAGCTGAGTCAAAGATGGCAAGCTAGCTAAGAGATCGTTGATTTTTGGATTGTACTTCATCGTGCAACTTCCAAGAGGGTAAAGTCCCAAATCTACACAATAGTTCATTTGAGAAAGCCTAGTGAAGTGACGAACAACTTCAACCTCTGATAGTCCAGGCAGTTCTGGAGGCGATTGGCGACGTATTTTCTCAGGGAGCAAAGTCTGTACGTCGCCTAGCGTTTGCCTAATAGAATTCTCAATCTTAGGCACTATGTAGCCTCTACGACTATTGCGTCCAAGCTCAAAGATAACAGGTTCGTTCCAGCGTGCTTGCTTGAAATCTGTCATTAATTCTCACCTCTTCGCAGAACTTCTTCCAGAATATCGGCTAATTCATCAATGTCCTTTTTTGAATGCACCTCTGTGACACAGTAAAGTGCCGTTTCACCAAGTTCTGGAAACTCTTTTGAGATGTCCTTTCCGCCTTGAACATTACGTTTCAGTAATCTTTCATGTACGTTGCTAATACGCCATTTGGCGAAGTTCATAGTGAACTCTTGAAAATGGGGCGATTGGAAAACAGGTGTACTTATGCCTTCAATCTCTGACAAACGCTTTATAGCATAATGCGTCTTGAGCATAATAGTTTCGCCGAGTTCTTTCAAGCCGTTGGGTCCAAGTAGCGCCAAATAAACTGCAGATGCAGCAGCGCATAGAGATTCATTAGTGCAGATATTAGATGTAGCTTTTTGCCGTCGAATATGCTGTTCACGAGTTTGAAGCACCATGCAGAAACCTTTACTGCTTCCATCTCGAGTGGTCGTTATGCCAATAATTCGCCCAGGCATCTGCCGAATCATTGACATGTCGTCCCTACAGGCGAAAATTCCGAGCAGAGGACCGCCAAAATTCATAGGGTTTCCGAGAGGTTGCCCTTCGCCAATAACAATGTCTGCATCATAATTTCCAGGAGCTTTCAAAACCCCAAGTGAAATGGGGTCGACACCGACAATAAATAAGGCTCCTTGGTTATGAGCGATTTCTGCAACTTCCTCGCCTTTCGTTTCAACAAAGCCTAAGTAAGAAGGATTTTCAATGTAGATACCTGCAGTCTTGTCAGAAATTTTTGTCTCTAAATCTTCTAGGTTCAACTGTCCAGTTGTTCTTTCGTAACCTACTTTTTGAACATCCATCCCTATCGGTTCTATGTACGTCTCCAACGTGGCATAGCGTTCAGGGTGAATAACCTTGGGAACCAGAATTTCTCGACGACCAGTTATGCGCATGGCCATTCGCGCAGCTTCTCCTAGCGCTGAAGCCCAATCGTACAAGGAACTGTTAGCAACGTCCATGCCAGTAAGTTCGCATATCATACTTTGATATTCGAAGAGTAATTGAAGCATGCCTTGCGAAATCTCAGGTTGATAAGGTGTGTAAGAGGTAAGAAGTTCGGTTCGTTGAACAATATTATCAACCACAGCAGGTACGTAGTGTGGCCAGCACCCAGCACCTAAAAAAACAGGCATATCTTGGCAGGTTTTGTTCTTAGCCAATAGCGACTCTATGTGGCGTTTAACTTCATATTCAGATGTTGGGCTTGGCAGGTTCAACCTGTGTTTTAGCATAAATCGTTTTGGAACATCAGAGTACAGTTCGTCGATGTTTTCTATGCCAATTTCTTCCATCATTGCTTTTTTGATTTCCGGCTTCGAATTTGGAATATAAGGATGGGTATAGGGCTCAGCCAAGAGTTTTCACCAGCAAACGAGAAATAGGAATTCTCTTAACTATGTCTTTAAGTTTTTGAAAGCGTTTCTGCAACCATCTTTAATAGAGTCTCTGTGTTGCTCAAAACTTGCTTTTTGTTGAAGGCTGGTTGCCATCCAGATGCGTTCAGAATGTCAGAGATCACATGTGCCGAAGCTGTTTCTACGCCTCGATGCTTCGCAACGGCACAAAGGGCGGAAGTTTCCATGTTAATCGCTAAAACCTCAATTTTCCGAAACTTTGCTAGTTTACTTCTTGTTTCTCTATAGACACCAACTGTGGTCAAAACTGAAGTTATCCAATTAAACTGTTAAAAGCTTTTAAACTTCATTTCCTTCTCCTTAAGCAACTGAACATGGAGGCATCGATGATGAAAAGCTACAAAGAACTTCTAAAGCGTGCTCAATCTCAACTTCCACAGGAAAAAGACACTAGGGAACGCTTTGAAATTCCTAGAGTGCGTTCCTCTGTAATCGGTATGCGCACTTACATCCATAACTTCAAGGAAATCGCAGACACACTAAATCGCGACCCACGTCATTTGATGAAATTTTTGACAAATGAAATGGCTACAGCTGCCACCTTGGAAGAGACACGTGCCACTTTTCAGGGTAAGTTTCCCCATAATACACTTGAACGCTTAGTACGCATATACACTGAAAACTTCGTCATATGCCCTGTTTGCAAGCGTCCAGATACGAGAATCGTGAAAGAGAAGCGTCTCTTCTTTTTAGTGTGTGAGGCGTGTGGCGCAAAATCATCAGTAAAAGCAGTCTAAACTCATAGAAGCGAAAAAACATTGGACGTTTACATAAACCTGCAGAGACGGAGAGAATGTATCCTGCTGGCAATGTGCGATGCTAACATGTTAGGTAAAACTTTGAAACAAGGGAAAATAGTCTTCCATATCCGCGAAGAATTCTACAAGGGCGCCTTAGTCAGCCTAGAAGAGGCTGTAGACTTGATTCAGCAATCAACTATAGTTAACATGATTGGACGAAGAATCGTTAAAAAAGCTGTAGAAAAGGGGTTAGTGCATCCAGATGCTGTTCTAGAGATTGCAGGCGTTCCCCACGCTCAAATTGTGAAAGTATAGATAGAATATATTAAAGCAACACTTATTTAAGGAATGGAACAGAGCCTTTTTGAGGTCAGTTCAGATTTGACATGGCAAGAGATGCGATTCACCCAATTTATAAGAATCCTTGTCCAATAAGATGACAGAAAAAAGGGAATTTGGGATGTCTGAACGCAAAGCAATGAAACGCCTTGCCCGCAAGGAAGACCGTTACGAGCGGGAGCAACGGTTGCTGCGTAAAGACCTTTCATCTGAACGAATGGTTATGGAAGAAGTTTTCGACAAATCCACTCTTATGACGATATATGAGCTCTTAAACAAAGGGACAATAGACGAAATCCACGGCGTTGTAAAAGCTGGAAAAGAGGCAAGAATTTATTGGGGAAAAGATCGAGATGGGAAAGAGCTAGCTATCAAGATTTATTTAACAGTAGCAGCAGAGTTCAAAAAAGGCAAACTCCAATACATCGAAGGCGATCCCAGATTTAGGCATGTAAGACATGACACGCGATCCCTAGTTTTTGCGTGGGCAACGAAAGAATTCAAAAACTTGCACCTAGCTCTAAGAGCAAAAGTCAAAGTTCCTAGACCTATTGCAATAAGAAAAAACGTGTTAGTAATGCAATTCATAGGTAAAAATGGTTATCCCGCCCCAGAATTGAAAGAATTGCCTCCTAAAAATCCCGAATTCATTTACAATGAGCTCTTGGAATATGTCAGAAGACTCTACCAGAGAGTAGAACTGGTTCACAGCGACATAAGTGAATACAACGTAATGGTATGGAGAGGCAAACCGGTTCTTTTCGACATGGCACAGGCTGTCCTTCTTTCCCATCCCATGGCAACCACTTTTCTTAAACGTGACCTGCAAAATCTTAACCGATACTTCAAAAGGCTAGGAGTAAGAGTATTATCAGTTGATGAGACGTACAGGAAAGTCACAGAGAATGGCAATGCCTAGCACTTTTGTGAAAATCCCCAAAAGCCGTATAGGTGCTCTCATTGGCCCGAATGCGTCCACAAAAGAGCTTATTGAAAGAAGACTTGGGATACGGCTTGAAGTCAACAGTGAAAGTGGCGACGTAAGCATTAACCTTGCGCCCAAAACAGCCGATCCTTCAATGCTTTTCAGGGCAAAAGAAGTCATTTTGGCCATTGGCAGAGGTTTCTCTCCAGAGAAAGCTGGAAGGCTCTTGGATGACGATGAGGCTATGCTAATAATTATTGATTTGAGGGATTTTGTCGGAAAATCGGAGTCTGACATTAAGCGGTTGAGTGGGAGAATTATTGGTAGAGATGGAAAGACTAGGAGATTTATTGAGGAACTGACGGACGCCTATGTGTCAGTGTATGGCCATACAATTAGCATTATTGGCGCTATTGAAGAGGCTGAAATTGCTCGACAAGCTATAGAGATGTTTATTCGCGGACGTTTGCACAGGTCGGTGTATAGATTTTTGCACGCAAAGAGGAGAGAGTTGAAGAAAAAAAAGATGGAGCTGTGGAAAAGACCCTACAAGAAAATTTGAAGCGCAAAGCGTCCGCATGTATGCTTCTTTGGCCCCATCTAGGCGGTAAACAACCCAAAAACCTAAGCCACGCAGAAAATTGCTTCAACAGTTGTGAAAAGATATATTTTTGCACGTAACAACATATACCTACTAACAGTCAAAAGGCGGAGAAAGTGGGATGGTAAGTCAGGCGTTCGAAGAAATTAGTCCAGCCGACTTCTTTTATCGTAACCGCGACATAGCAGGTTTCACAAATCCATCCCGCGCTATATTCGCCTCCATAAGAGAACTGGTAGAAAACTCGTTAGATGCCGCAGAACTCGTAGGAGTCCCTCCAGACATATATGTTCGCTTAGCTTATGGTGAAGGTGGCCCAGAGTCAGGAGTGTACAAGCTGAGAGTTGAAGACAATGGATCAGGAATCACCTCACGCCACATCCCCTCAGCTTTTGGACAAGTGCTTTTTGGCTCAAAGTACAAACTGAAGCAGTCTAGGGGAACCTTCGGACTAGGTGGCACAATGGCTGTTCTCTACGGACAAATTACTACTCACAAGCCTGCCTACGTAGTCTCCAGCACAGGCTCCACGAAAGTTTATCAATATAGCATAATGATTGATATTCAAAGGAACAGGCCGATTATTCTGGAACGCAAAGTTTTGATAAATAAGGAACAATGGCATGGAACAATCGTAGAGTTTAACCTTGAAGGCGACTATTTCCGCGCTATGCCAAAGATCGTGGAATACTTGAAGCAAACTGCACTAGTAAATCCTTACGCCAACATAACCTTTGTCGACCCGAAGGGACGCTTGTACAAGTTCACACGTGTAACAACGAAGATGCCGCCTTCACCTAAAGAAACCTTACCTCACCCCTATGGCGTGGACGTGGAAACCGTTAAGCGCCTCATACAAGTGACGCCGCATCGAAACATGGTAGATTTTATGAGAACCCATTTTCATCGAGTCAGCGAAAGGATAGTACACAAATTTCTGGAGTTTGCTGCCATTCCAAAGACAAGAAATCCAAAGAAGTTGGGTCCTCAAGACATTGTGAGGCTTGTGCAAAGGATGAAGCGCTTTGAAGAGTTCCGACCGCCAAGTGCCAGTTGTCTGTCACCTCTTGGGGAAGAATTGTTAAGGGCTGGAATTTTGAAGGAATTGAAACCAGAATTTATAGCAGTTTGTCAACGTAAACCTTCCACTTATGCAGGTCATCCTTTCATTGTAGAAGCGGCAATAGCTTATGGCGGAGACATTCCAAAAAGAGGTGATTTTGTGCTCTACCGTTTTGCCAATCGTATTCCGCTTCTCTATGATGAAGCGAGTGATGTGTCGTTTCGTGTCGTTAAAAGTATGAATTGGCGTAGATACAAGGTCTCACAAGACATGCCTGTAGCTGTGCTAGTTCATATCTGCAGTACGAAAATTCCATACAAAACTGTGGGCAAAGAGTTTATTGCAGATAGACCTGAAGTGAAAAGGGAAATCCTGAACGGCATACGAGGAGCAGCTCGACATCTCCAACGATTTTTGTCAAAACGTGAACACGTGGAAAGGGAGAAGAGAAGATTAAGTGTGTTTTCAAAATATTTGCCAAAGATCGCCAAGTTTTCCACACAACTTGCCGGTAGAGAGAAAGAACCTGACATTAGAAAGCTGTTAGAGAGTGTGAATATCATTGGAGGAAAAGAAGCAGGAAAATAACATTTCAGCATTAGAGAAGAAGGAAGCAGCTGTATACTTAGAAAAGTTTGGTGAAACACTTTATCACCAAATGGAGCAAGGCGAGTTCCCGTGGATCAAGATGCCCAGCCGCTCCACAGAAAATATTTGCTACAGCCCAGAGCTTCGCCAGTACATCTTAGGAGAGAGAAAAGTCAAGCGAAGCACTCGTAACATCCGTCACATCCGCCCCTTCACACAGCTAGTTTGGACAGCTTTCTTTGCCCATCAACTCTCAACTCAACGCAAAACCTCAACCCTCCGAGACGTTTACTATTCAGCCCAAGCCTACAATATGTCCTTCAAGGACCAATCAGAGTCAGACAACGTGATCACAGATTTGGAAACAGTAATAGGTCTTCCCAGAGAAGACTTCAATGTCTTCCCAGAAGAACGTTCAGCCATCTTCGGCGACCTAACAATCGAATACACCGTGCCAGGCTATGAAGGAAGACAGATGAATCTGACATCGCATCCAGATGGACTAATGATAGGCCCAGCTTTGACATACAGCGAGTTCGTGAAAACCAGCGCAGACAAAGTAATTGCTATCGAGAAAGGCGGCCTATTCACAAGGTTTATCGAAGAAAACGTGCACAAAAAATACAATGCACTGATTGTTTTAACCGCAGGGCAAGCTCCTCGATCTACTCGCCATTTCATTCGCAGACTCAACAAGGAGTTGGAATTACCGGTCTGCATTTTGACGGATGCAGACCCATGGGGGATGCACATTGCCATGGTCATAATTTCTGGTTCAGCCAACGCTGCACATCTTCGAGGCTTAACAACACCTGACGCCAAATGGAGCGGTGTTTGGGCAACGGATATAATCGATTATAAGTTGCCAAGCGACCCTTTGACCGAAATCGACATGAAACGGCTTCACGAGTTGCACCGAGACCCACGCTACAAAGACGAGCTGTGGCAACGGGAAATAAAGACTTTCATGAAAATTCGGAAAAAGGCAGAGCAGGAAGCATTCAGTCGTTATGGCCTCACATACATTGTAGATGAGTATCTACCAGCTAAACTAGAGGCAATAAAATAAAAGAAGTACTTAAGAAGATTAAAATAAAACCTAGGCCATCATATGTAAACCTCAGTTACAAAGGTGTTTTGATTTGAGCAACAAAGGAGATCTAACAGGGTTCACAATTGCAGAGAAATTCTTTGCTCTAATAATAATTCTCATTGGATCAATAGTAATCTATATCACCACAATAAGTCCTAGTTTGATATACCCCATCTTGTTTACTGTGGGCGGTTTGGCTTTAATAGTTCTCGGATTTTTCATGATTCTTGCAAAAACCCAATAGTTATTGACTCACAATTCAACCGAATGCTTTCTTTCTGTAGAATGCTCAAAACTAAAGCAAAGCCGACAAAAGAAAACCACCACAATCTAGAAAGAGGCTGCAACCGTCTAATGTTTGTCGCAATCTCCCTCTCAAACATGTCAATAAGTCGAATCTTCGTATCCTTATTGTCCAGCGCATTCAGCAATCTCAACAGATTCGCATCTCCGCACACAGGATTCACGCTCCGGTTTAGAGATACACTGCCATCCAAAAGATGAAAATGCGGCATATTAGGCTTTACCACCGAATCTGTAGGCTTCAGCTTCCTTACAGCCTCATAAGCCTCCAAAAGACTTCGTCTAGTGAAATGTGCCGTGCCCAAGCAAGCCGATATAGTTATTGTGGTTCCAGTTGAGAATTTCTGCCAACCACAAACCAGGACTCTTACTACTCAATCCTCATAGTCCGCCTTTTCTTATCCCCAACAGCTTTCTGAATCTTCGGAATCGTCACCTCAAGCACGCCGTTTTTGTAGCTTGCAGTAGCCTTCTCGAGATCAACATTACTGGTCGCTAAATTCACAGTCTTGGAGAAGTTCTTAGCTCTCACTTCAACAGACCCGCTGACTAGATTAAGCTGAATATCACTTTTCTCAACTCCAGGTAACTCCATGTACATCTTGACCAGCTCCTTCTCCTCGAAAACATCTGTTAACGGCTCCCGATCTTCTTCCTTAGCATGCCTTGGAAGATGTATTGGCGCGCCGCTGAGTTGAAATTGTCCCCGGGCAACATACCCTTTTATGCCAGGCTTGTTAATTGGTTTAATGTCCCAATTGCCCTTAAGCTGTCTACTGCTAACAGCCTTTTCGAAATCCTGAATTTCCCTGAACATGCGCTCCATCAACCGATTATAGAAGCTGCTAATGTCCCGAAAAACTTCATCGTCTTCGTAATAGTCTACCATGACCTTTTTTCACCTCCCTTCAACACTTTCAAACATATCTCGCAAATGCCTTAGTACGAAGCTAACCATGATAAAACTGGCTTCTCCAAATTCGGAGCAACGATACCTTCCGTTATCGCTTTTTTTAAGAAGCCCGCTTTCACTAAGTTTCCGTGTGCTTTCCCACACTAATTTAGGGTTAAGATTTAGATCGCGAATGAACTCGGCAAACCCCATCGTCAGATCTTCATCTTCTATCAAAAGCTTCATCATCCTTAACCTGTTCTTATGTGACAATGCGTCGAAGAGTTTAGAAAATTGTTGAAGATCTCGCTCTACGAATCCCAATTCATTTCTTGAAAATTCTTTCGACCACTCTTCCCTTGAAAGTGGTACTTCAAAGATGACATTATCGTCCTTAACCAATATTAACCTCAGCTTCGTTAAAGCACTAGGCATTTGGGTGGAGGGTTCAGCTGAGACAGGCTGGACTTGATATTTGAATGGAAGACAGATTACTTCATCAAAGAATCTTTCGAGATCCTGTCTCTTTTTTGGACCGCAGTAACCGCATGCTACAGCAACTTTGCGTTTTGAGCTCCATCCGACGGCGTCGACTCGGTAACTTTTGAACCAAAATTCTTCATATATTTCATCATCTGCGAAGCCTTTTTCCTTTAAGATTTTTTTGGCCTCCTTTACCAAGTCCCTATGGGTTACCGTCATTTGCGCATTCCTCTATATATCTTGTTACCATTCGGTAATAAATGCTTACCAAAAGGTAATATTTAAGCATTGTGAAAAACAACACCTATAAGAAAACAAACAATATCATATGGAGGATGAACAACATGCCCCTTCACGAAGCCATGCTGTACGAGAAACTGCCCAAAAACAGAGTGCACTGTTACCTATGCGCACGCCACTGCAAAATAACCGAAGGCCAACCAGGATTCTGCCTAGTTCGAAAAAACGAGAAAGGCACACTATACTCTCTAAACTACGCCAAAGCCTGCTCTGCATGCGTCGACCCCATAACCAAAAAACCTCTTGCTCATTTTCATCCAGGCGCACTAGTCATGTCAATAGCCACAGTAGGCTGCAACTTCCGCTGTCGATTCTGTGATAACTGGATGATAAGTCAAGAAAAAGACACCACTGGACACCATTTTCCGCCAGAAGAAGTAGTAAAGGCTACTCGAGATAATGGCTGCCAAGGAGTAAGTTACACATACACCGAACCCACAATATTCTTCGAGTATGCATATGACACAGCGAAGATGGTCCATGGCGTGGGCTTCTTCAACACTTTTGTCACAAATGGTTACATGACACCAGAAGCAGTGAAAACTATTGCTCCTTACTTGGACGCAGCAACTGTAGATTTCAAAGGGGCGGCAGACCCAGAATTTTACAAGAAATTTTCATCAGTACCCTCTACAAAGCCCATTTTCGAATCTTTGATAGAAATGAAGAGAAACGACATCCACATCGAAATCACCAACTTAATCGTGCCTAAAATCGGAGATTCGATGGATAGAATCAAAGAGTTGGCAGTATGGGTGCATGATAATTTGGGCGTGGATACACCCCTTCATCTTTTGAGGTTTCATCCAAGCTACAAGATGACTGGGCAAGCTGTGACTCCGGTGGTGGTTCTGGAAGAGGCATACGCCATTGCTCGAAAAGAAGTTGGTCTGAACTACGTTTATATGGGAAATGTGGCGGGGCATCGTTTTGAAAACACTTACTGTCCCAATTGTAATGAGTTGCTGATAAAACGTTTTAGCTTCGAGATAGTGAAATGGAACCTAACTAAGGACATGCGTTGTCCAGCATGCGGGTACAGCATACCAATAAAAGGAGAGCTACATGCAACCAGAGTTGCCTACCCATATGCCTTGTTCTAAAAACTTTGGGACGAATATGTCGATTATAATAAGGAATTTTGAACTTAGGCATTCTGGAGAACTAAGGCGGTTGAAAACACTTTTTGAGCAAGAACTCCAGTGGTCTCCGCCTGAAATATTCATTGAAGAATTTCTCAAAGTTGTTGCTGGGATATCAAAAAAGGCTCTGAACTTGTAAAACTGGCGGTTGCTGATGGCAAAGTGGTAGGCTACTGCATTGCAGCTAAGGATTTACATTCATGTGAGGGAGTTGTGCTCGATATTACTATGGACTCCGCCTATATTTGGGACATGTATGTTTTGAAAGACTTTCGTCACAAAGACGCGCGCGCTTAGCATTCACCTTCGCTTTGGCTTCTGCCCTATCTATTTTCTCGGCTCTTTCAAACAACGACTTTGGCATCCAGCGCTCTATCAGATCATATGTGTAAGTCATTCTCGGTGCTTTCTTTATACCAACGATTGCAATAGCAAAAGTTAGCTTCAACTCATCAACAGCTTTCGTGAACTCAGACTTCTTTTCCTTTCCCCAGAAACCGAGGCTTTTTCGCAAAACAGTAGTCGAAGCTGAACCGTGCGTTTCTAGAAAATTGAGTGTTTTCTCGGCGAGGTCGCTCAAGTCATCTCTTCTACAAAGCCTGTAAAGTGAAGGAAACAACTCTAATGAAACCAGTGAAACGTGTTTACGAACAAGCTTTCCATAATGAATCAACTTCTCCATAGCTGAATCGTCTGCCCACCCCCACGCCTTGTCAAACTTCTCTTGCCGATTCCCTTTCGTGGCGCGGTAAAGACTGGGAAATGGTTTGCCTTTTATGGGAAATAGCGTGACAATGCCGTATTTGTTGATGAACCCCAACGCCTCTTCTCGCGAGTTTATGACGTTTTCCGGTATCGAATCTACATCCCCCATTTTTTGTTAAAGCCATCCCAACCATATAAATTGACGTTTAGCACTACTTTTCTTTGATGGTCAACGTATGTGGGCGATTCTAAGACCAGATGCAATGGCTGTGTTAAAGGATAAGAATGCTCGTGCAAGCTTGGCTAGATACTTTGATGTCATGCAAAACGACAAAGCAGCCAAATTCATCATTGCCCGAAAACTCGCCGCCCACTTTAAAGATGACTCTACGGCAAAGCTATGGAAAATGCACAACCAACTGTTGAAGGAATTTCGTCAACTTGAGAAGAAACTCGACAGCCGCCTAACAAGCTTGGAAGAATTAGAAACGCCCCCACAATCTTTCTTGGACTTGAAAATTAAAATCGCAAACCGCATTTTAGAAAGCTGCCACTTCTGCACTAGACGATGCGGCGTGAACAGAAAGGAAGGTAAGTTGGGCTACTGCAAGTGCGGCACCCAAATCATAGTCTCCACGATGTTTGAGCACATGGGCGAAGAACCAGAACTCGTACCCTCTGGAACCATATTTACCCTTGGCTGCACGATGCGTTGCCGCCATTGCCAAAACTGGACAATATCCCAGTGGATGGAACCGGGAGAAATCTACACCCCTGAACGTCTCGCAAGAGTGGTGGGGCATCTGCGTAATAATGGTTGCAGAAACGCCAACTTAGTGGGCGGTGACCCAACGCCGTGGCTTGCTCAATGGCTTGAAACTTTCAAACATGTTAAGGTCAATGTGCCGGTTGTCTGGAACTCCAACTCTTATTACAGTGAAGAAACAGCCAAACTCCTAGCAGGATTTGCAGATGTTTATCTTCTCGACTTCAAGTATGGAACTAACGAGTGTGCCAAACACATATCTAATGCCCCACACTATTTGGAAGCTTGCACTCGCAATCATAAGTATGGAAAGGAACACGGCGAACTCCTCATCCGACTCCTGGTTTTACCCGGCCACCTAGACTGTTGCCTCAGTAAAATTTTAAGATGGATAATCAAAAGCCTTGGATCCACAACACGAACAAATGTTATGTTTCAATATAGACCTGAATGGCGTGCGCATGAAATTCCTGAGCTACGAAGAGGCTTAACAGAAGCTGAAAGGAAAAAAGCCGTCCAACTTGCTAGGAAGGCAGGGTTAACTAATTTTATAACTTGACGTGTTTTCATGGACAATTAACCAAAAGCTATTTCACTTTGAATTAGTCTTCTATGCCAAAGGAAGAAAAGCAGATGCCCTATTGCCCAGAATGCGGCGGCGAAATGCAATACATTTCCATGACAAAACGCTATGCGTGCAAGAGCTGTGGGCTCTCAGTTACTCATCAGGAGCTGATTGAGCTTAGACAGCAATTGCGACCAAGGTTCCAGTCGGATAGCGAAGAGCGCAAAAAAGCGCATAAAGAGTACTTGAAATGGTGGCTCGGTAAGAAGAAATAAAAACAAAGGTATGCGTAGCGCTTAATCTTTAGTCTAGACAATTGACTTTTATTTTCTTACTGTAATTATAGCTTCCACACACCCCTGAATTACGGAGTGAAGCTAAGAAAATGGCTACATATGTAGAAATTGTCTCCATAGGAAATGAACTATTAATTGGAAAAACACTAAACACAAACGCTCAATGGTTGGCGAAAAGAATAACATCACTCGGACTTTCTGTCAGTCGAATAACTGTTATTGCTGATGAGGTCAAAACAATCGCGGAAACTTTGAGAGAAGCAGTTCGTCGAAATCCGAATTTTATAATCACAACTGGGGGTTTAGGACCTACATTTGACGATAAGACACAAGAAGGGATCGCTGAAGCCTTTTGCTCTCAACTCGAAATAAACGAGAAAGCGTTGGAGATGGTTAAGGGAAAATATGGCGAGTATGCAGAGGAGATGGGCCACGAAACGTTCGAGTTGACCCCGGCAAGAGTTAAAATGGCGAAAATCCCCAAAATGGCAGAGCCTCTACCAAATCCTATGGGCACTGCGCCAGCAATAGCCATTAGAAACAACAGTGTTACTGTTTTTGCGTTGCCTGGAGTTCCCTCGGAAATGAGGGCCATTTTTGAAAACTCCCTTTTGCCTATTCTTGAAGATGCGGCAGGTAACCTGACGTTTTTTGAAACAAGCCTATACGTCGCAGGGGTTATGGAGTCAGAGATGGCACCATTAATAGATCACGTTATGCACGATAATCCTTACATTTACATCAAGTCTCATCCCATGGGTGCCGAGAAAAAGCCAAAAATAGAGTTGCATCTCTCTACTCAGGCAAAAGACGCTGAGACAGCAAAGAAGCGAGTTGACAGAGCGTTAATACAGCTTTTAGAAATAATTAAAGCAAAAAGTGGAAAATCCACAATCGCTAAGACAAAAAAATTTTGATGCTTTGCTAGATAGAAAAGACTTTTGTTTCTCAAGTACCATTTTCTGTTTGGTTGCGATGAGGGAGCAGGCTAGACTCTGACTCAAAGATGATTGCAGATCCGGGTTCCTGAAGCAACCATCTCCAAAAGAAAGGAAATAAGTAGGAACTTAGCTTCTAAGCTGATTATGTGTAGGTGCATTCTGTGTTCGTTGTGTTTGTTATAGGCACGGCAGGGTCAGGCAAAAGTCTTCTTACCTCAGCTTTCTCGGAATGGTTAAACATGGCAAAACAAGACGTAGCAATCATAAACTTAGACCCAGGTGTGGTGGTATTACCATACACTCCTGACCTGGACGTAAGAGACTACGTGAATATGGCAAGTTTAATGGAAGAATACCGTTTAGGACCAAATGGAGCTTTGATTTTAGCTGCTGACCTCATTGCAGAGAAAATGGAAACGTTGAGTAGAGAGACTGAAGAGCTTAACGCAGATTTGGTTTTAGTTGACACTCCGGGGCAGATGGAGCTTTTTGCTTTCAGAGCTAGTGGACAATACATTGCAGAAGAACTAACTAAAGAACCAAAAGCCATAGTCTATCTTTTCGATCCGGCGTTTTCGCTTAGCCCTATAAACTATGTTTCAAACCTCTTCCTCTCAGCTGCAGTTTACAACCGTTTCCTAATGCCCCAAGTTCACGTGCTGTCAAAAACTGACCTTCTACCGCAAGAAAAAGTTGACAGCATCGTAGATTGGTCCTCGAATCCAAAGATGCTAGAAATGAACATTGAAGAGAAATTAAAAGGTACTCAGCGTCTGTTAAGTCGTGACATAATGCACGCGATTTACAGGTTGGGGCTTCGCTTTCCTTTGATTCCTGTTTCAGCAAAAACCAATGATGGAATGACAAACTTAAACGCAATGTTGGAACGCATCTTCGCTGGTGGGGACAAATTTACCCACTAGGGACATTGTGGTTGTTTAGGATGCTCAACGCCGCCGCTAGAGCACCGTACTCAGCTTTCTCCAAAGTATCTGCACTGCCAATAATAATGGCGTCATCCTCTTCAGGTTCTAACGAGCCCATGAGCTTTCTATAAATATCCGGAAAATCTTCAGCAACTCCACGGTACTCTGGAGGAACCATCAGTTTACCACCTTTAAAGACAAGAGTTGTCGCTCCTTTCGCACCCATCAAAAGAGCAGCGTCTCGTTGTTTCATCCCAAGCTTAACCTTGCTACCGCATCCTTTAACTAATACGGCAACGTTGAACGCTGCAAGTGTCAACCCGCTTCTATCCAAGAAAACTTTTCGAGGAAAGATTGCGCACAAAGCGTTCCACAACTTTTCACCCTTTTTTGAGAAAATGCAACCCGTCCGATCTACCTTGATTAGGCCATAATTTTTCAACCGTTGAATTAATGTTCGTGTTGCCCCTTCTCCTAAAACTAGCTCTTTTGAAAGCTTATTTCTGCCAATAGGTCTTTTCGAAATCAGCTCAAGCGCTTTGACAACATGAACTACCGAAAAGGAATGCCTAGGACCAGGCGCCTTCTCGCTGGTTAGCTCTTTCAAAAGGCGTTTCAAACATGTAGCCTCCTTGCAGTAAGTTACTTATAGGGTTAATTTCTATTTTTCTCAAAACTTGACGTATGGAAGACAACAAAAACTTAAAGAATATCAAGTTTGGCTTTAATTGTGAAACCAACGGGCCCGTAGCTCAGCAAGGATAGCGCGCCAAGCGTCCAAAGCACCGGGCTTTTAACCCGGGGGTCTCGGGTTCAATTCCCGACGGGCTCGCCACCATCCATATACGTGCTCTACAACAGATATTGTTAACCTCGACATATTTTCCATATGAAACATGATAGATAGACAAAGTTGTGAAGAATAACGATGGAGAAAATCGTTGAGAAAAAAGAAGAAAACAGCAGAGCCGTTTTCAGAAAATTATACGATTTTTCATGCCTTAGTTGACGTGATGAAAGAAAAAGAAGGAAAAAAACCAACATCTCTGCTTCACCGTCTGAACCTTCGCAAATAAACTTCATAATGCCTACGAAATAGTTCTCCTTTTCATATTTACTGCTTTTTAGTTATCAAAGATATGAAAAAGAACTACAAAAATGATTTTGGTTGATCATTACTAAGAGGAGGTTAGGAGGGATAGGAAACCTTCCTCTCAGCTCTTTAACGCCTTCTCCTTTCTCCTATGTGGGCGTTCAAGCAATCGTATATGGTCCAAGGTAATAAATGGGTTACTACGCAGATGGTAATATATCTTAACCGAATTATCTCGAAGTTTCGAGCATTTCAACGACGGAACTTCGCTTTTACGATGCTTCAACAGTGTTTTTATTGATGAAGTATGTTTGAGAATATGGCTGTCTCCGCGGTACAGTTCCTTATCATCATGTTTTGGGCAGTAATCGTTTTCATGGTGATTTGGGGTGCTTTGTGGCTACGCTCGCTGCGACATGTCAAGAAAGAATGATAAAGTTTGCACCACTCTAAGAACCTGAAGGACTTTTCTTTTAAATGGGTGCCCAGATTAAGCTTCCATGCCTTAATGTAAAATTCTCCCTTTCTGGGCGATTTCTTCAAGAGACAAGTTACTGTTTCCTCTTTTAGATACTAACTTTACTATGAAGTAATAATATAATGGTTTTTGCATCGAGGGCTGGAGGACACATTGCCTTTCACTCAAAGGAAATGGTCTTTCGCCACAATAGCACTATCTATGATTTCCACGTTAAAGGTGAAGGTGAGAGAGAGAACATGTCTTCGGCAGCGAACGATCCTTTCAATTGCTGATTCAAGAGATTGAGAATAGTTACAATGGAGTTGAGGAGGCGATAGAACGAGTTGTCATAACCATCAGAAATACTTACGGGTATTCTTCTCTAACCTTTCTTCTGTCCGACTGAGCTAAACTTTGTACATATAAAAATTATCCATAAGTGAAAAGTGAAGACTGTAACGGTTTATTTATACAAATGCTCAGATGGTGCTGTTTACCCAAGAGCCAATATGGGAAAAAGGAGCGTACAATTGTCTCCAACAGGTGCTTAGTTGTTGTGGACAAAAAATTGAGGCCAAATGCATCGAGTTCGCCTATGAAAAATTTAAGTAGAAGCCTTTTTTCTTTTAGGAATAGGTGCCCTGGTAGTATAGTCCGGTCTAGTATAGGCGGCTGTCGCCCGCCCGACCCGGGTTCAAGTCCCGGCCAGGGCGCCAAAACCCCTTGTATTGAAAGACCTATGGGTTTTGGTAAAAATTTGCTTAGGATGTACACGTAAGCCATATATTGTCGAAATAGATATTCCGTCTGCGGCGATCAGTATGGCTAAAATAACTGAAACATTGAAGTCTAATTATGATAAACTAATGACGAAGGCTAAAGAGTTAACAATTCTTCAAACAATCGAGTCCGTCGTCCATTGGGACATGGAGACAAAGATGCCTCCGAAAGCTATCAATCTGCGAAGTCAGCAACTAGCCATGCTCAGTCAAATCGAACACAGAATGAGCACGGACCCTAAAATCGAAACATTACTATCAAGAATTGAAAAACATCAAGACTATGAAAGCTTAAACGAGTTGCAGAAAAGAAACGTGTATCTAATCAGGAAGTTCTACGATGAACAGACTAGACTTCCAGAAGAACTTGTAGTAGAGACTGCAAAACAACAAGCTATCACCATTGATGTTTGGAAGAAAGCAAAAGCCGCTAAAGACTTCTCCATGTTTAAGCCTGAACTTGAGAAGCTTCTTGAGCTAAGAAAGAAAGCCGCATCAATCCTTATGCAAGTAAAAGCTACCAAAACACCTTACGATGCCCTCATAGATATATTTGAGCCTAGGATGACCGCTGGGATGATTGCCCAAGTTTTTGGAGAGCTGAGAAAAGGACTAGTCTCCATTTTGAATAGATGTTTAAGTGCACCGAAGCAACCCGACACGTCATTCCTAAAGCGCAGAGTTCCTTTGGATGTTCAATGCAAGATTTCTAACGAACTCGTCAGGTTCATTGGGTATGATGTGGAGTCTCCAAAAGCCGGAGGTAGAATAGATGAGACCGAGCACCCCTTTACTACAGGTTATTACGATGACGTGCGGATTACAACTCACTATTATGAAGATAATATAGCACCCTCTCTGTTTTCTGTATTACACGAGGGCGGTCACGCTATTTACGAACAGAACCTGAAGCCAGAATGGATTTATCAGCCAGTAGGTACTGGTTGTTCTCTAGGATTCCACGAGTCGCAGTCACGGTTCGTGGAAAACATAGTTGGACGATCACGCGAATTCTGGATCTACTTTTTCCCAAAACTTAAAGAACTCACAGGTAACACTTTTTCCGATGTAGCTTTGGACGATTTCGTTCGAGCTATAAACCGAGTTAGACCTTCAAAGATTCGTGTTGAGGCAGACGAAGTTACTTACTGTCTTCATGTAATTATCCGTTTTGAGATTGAACGTGAATTGATAGCAGACAAAATCACTGTAGCTGACCTTCCTGAGGTTTGGAACCAAAAATACAAAGAGTATCTAGGACTGGATATCGAAAACGACTCCGAAGGCGTCATGCAAGACATACACTGGGCCAGTGGCTACTTCGGCTATTTCCCAACCTACGCGCTAGGCAACATATACAGTGGACAACTTCTCGTCATGTTGGAAAAAGCCATGCCCAACTGGAGAGGCCAAATTGCAAAAGGCAACTTTCACGACGTTAAAAAGTGGCTAACAGAGAACGTTCACTACTACGGAAACCTTTACGACCCAACAGTCCTCATCAAAAAAATCACTAGTGAACAAATAAACGTCAAACCCTACTTCGAATATCTAAACAAGAAATACTCATGGATCTACGAATACTAGGTAAAAAGGAACAAACCACAGTATAACACGTTAGGAACCTATTTGCAGCCAAACAAACACTAGAGAAATCTAGAAGCGACATACACCGCTCAGAATAATCCTTACTGACCACCAATCAAGACCAAAGTAAATAGCCCTGTCTAAGCACAGAACGCACGTGCAATAGTGGTTAAATACCTGTTCTTGCATAAAAAACTTGAAGAACCTCAGAAAAAGAAGCAGGGTGTAGCACATCATGAAAATCGACGAAGACCATTTCAAAAAGATGTTTCCAAACCTCACAAGAGAAGTGGATGCGGGTAAACAGAAGGTTGCAATTGACTCTGTACGCTCTGACCGAAAAGCCGCTGAAAAAACAGCATCAGCACAGAAAAACCTTTCCAACTACAACCCAGACGTAATCGATTTCCTCCGCCGATGCGACACCAAACAACAAGCAAGAGAAATAATCATCTACATGGAAAACTGCGGCAAAATATCTCGCAATTACGCCAAAAAATTGCGGCAACAACTCCGAAAGAAAGGCGTTCGAAGCTTCGGACCTAAAAAAGAAGAAGGATACTACTTTAAAGTAAGTAAACAATAGTTCTTTCTCAAAAATAAACAAAACCATTGTGAAAAACCATTTTCCTTAAGAAGCTAAAACGCGTAGACTGGCAAAAAGTAGTGGCTAGCTGCGCGCGCCAAGAGGATAATTCAATCAAGAAGAGACATTAAAATTCGTTTTTCATCAAACCTGGAACGAATCATTGGTGCAAATCTTACCAAACGCATAAACTGCTACGTAGACTTGATAAAAGATTAACAGATTTTCTAAAGACTAAATAAAGGAAAGTAAATAAGGATAATCTGCAATAAATATGGAAGGCTAATCCAAGAGGCATCCAACTTGAAAAAAGCAACGCTGTTCCTACTAATATTCATCCTCCCAATTGCCTCAATTACCTTACTCGCTCCGCATAACACGTATGCAACTTCGCCTCCACAAATCCAAGTCGACAAGATAGACCACATAGTAGAACCTATCTATGGAGGGTATCTCCTCATCAACGACACAGTAAAAATATCTCCAGTAACTGGAAATGCCACGGTAGAAAACTTCTCGATAGGATTCCCACTAGAATACAGAGCAAACCTTCGTTATTCTATGGCTTACAATGCCACAAACTTCGATGATCGGTTAGATGTAACCTTAAACACAGGTTTGGGAGTAATAGGCTATTACGGTGTAACTATAGCTTTTCCCAATAAAGTGCGCGACCTGCTTTACAATGGACAACCTTACACTTTTACAATAGTATTCGTATTTTCAAATCTCATTGATTCCTCAACAAAAGTCGTGAATGCAACCACGAAATATGTATTCACAGCCGATTTTCCTGTATATCCAAGTCTTGCTCAAAATGCTTCAACATGCAATGTCAACGTCATCTTGCCTAAAAACACAAAATACGAGCCCAACAACTTTCCTTTCAACTCTACTGAAGACGATGAACGTTACTATTTGAATTACACAAAAACCCCACTTCCAGAACTTACACGGATGTCCACAAAGGTCAGTTTTACCTCTGAAAATAAAGACAGTTTTGCTTGTTTTTCAGTAAAGAAACTAAGTCAAGAAATAACGATAGATACGAACGGACATATTTCATCTTCTGAACTGCTTTTAATAAAAAGCAAAACTGCCTTCACTGTTGACAGCATAACATTACAGCTTCCCAGCGATGCTAGTAACGTCGCTGCTTTCGACGAACTAGGAAAGAAATTAGATTTCAATGAAGAAGAGAAAAGAGTTTCCCTTAATTTGGTGGAAAATCAGTCGAGAAGCCTTAAACTGACTTACAATCTTTCTGGGGACCGTCTCGTTCAGCAAGATTCGCAAAGTTACATGTTGACACTTGGCCTTTCTGAAAACTTGCAAATGATGCCGAGCACTTTTACTTTGAAGATTATTTCCCCTGAGGGCGCTGTGATTCAATCCTTTCCACAGCAAACATTTAGCATCCACAAGGATGTTTTTCAAGAAACACTTTCGCTCTCCTTCTCTAACATCACGTGGATGCAAAATGACCAGTTGAGTTTCACCTACAGCTACACGATTTTTTGGGCATCCTTCCGACCGACTCTTTGGACAACTGCATTAGTTGTAATTGGTTCCATAGTCGCTCTTGCTTGGCGGAGACCTAGAGCTCCAGTGCCCATTTCAATAATTTTGGTTCCGCGCAAAACGTTGAACGATTTTATTGAGACTTATGAAGAGAAGAAAAAAGTTCTTTCTGGACTTGAACAAGCAAAGCAGAAAGCACGGAAAGGAAAAATTTCTAGGCGGCGATACAAAGTAAGAAAAACTACTTTGGAGAATCGGCTTTCTTCGCTTTCTAGAAGGTTAACAGGCTTACAGCAGAAAATTATGAGTGGCGGAGCGAAATATGCTGATATCATGAGGGGGCTTGAAGTTGCGGAAACAGAGCTTGATAATATCGAGGCAGATATTAGGCGAATTGAAGTTCGATTTAAGCGTGGAGAGGTTTCTGCTCAAACTTATCGGCGACTCATTGAAGACGATTTGCGAAGGCGAGAGAAAGCAAGAATAACAATAGATGGGCTTCTTTTAAGGCTTAAGGAATAGTAATATTCAACAATATTACTTCCCCAAACACTTTTATGTATAAATTACCTTTTGATTCAGTTCCTAAAATCAAGAGGTAGACAAGTAATGGTTGAAGTGAAAGTAGATTTGGAGAAATGTGATGGATGTGGCACCTGCGTTGACACCTGTCCTGTCGAAGTGTTCGAAATAAAAGATGACAAATCTGTACCTGTTAAGCAGGAGGAGTGCTTGGTCTGCCAAGCCTGCGAAGTGCAATGTCCAACCAGTGCAATACAAGTCATAGAATAAAAGTTAGGAGTCTAAACTCCAAAATGCTGACTGTACTTCCTTTATTTCTTCTATAATTTTTTCTGCTTGTTTCTCGGCCCTTGAACTTGTTGGTGGGGTCTCAATTTTTGTTGGATATGAAAAACCAGCCATCATTGAAATTGTTGACACTACGAGTTTCCCTAGTTGTCTGAGGGAATAACCACCTTCTAGCACGGCGACAAATCTGTCTTCGCAAAAAGTTGACGCATAACTAAGGATTTTCTCAAAAATTAAGGTATAAGTAGCAGCGGAAAGGCTTAGCTTAGCAACAGGGTCGCCATAGTAGCCATCATAGCCAACAGATGCCAAAATAAACTGAGGCTCATATTGTCGTATAATGGGAATTACTATATCGTCTATTGCCGCCAAGTACGCTTTGTCACCAGTCCTGAAGGGAAAAGGAATATTAACGTTATAACCCAGTCCTTCACTTTCTCCAATTTCATCTACAAATCCAGTCCCAGGAAAATCTCGGGGGTCTTCATGTAAACTTATGTAAAGAACTTTGTCTGTATTGTAAAAGATTTCTTGTGTCCCATTCCCGTGATGAGCGTCTATGTCCAGAATTAGAACCCGTTCGAAATTGAACCTTTCAACCAAGTGTGCTGCAGCCACAGCTACGTTGTTGAACACGCAAAAACCCGCAGCGTAATATGATCCTGCATGATGCCCAGGAGGGCGAACCAAGGCAAAGGCGTTCTTAACATTTTTGCTCAAAACGAAGTTTACAGCTTTTATTGCTCCTCCAACAGCGTAGCGTGCTACTTCAAAACTTTCTGGGGAAACTACAGTGTCGCCGAGGTCAAGTAGGCTTCCCCCGTGTTCGCAGATGCGTTTCACTAGTTGAATATGTTCTGGGATGTGGACGAGTTCCAAATCTTCTATGCGTGCCAGATCGGGTTCGACCAATTTGCATTCGTTTGCCTTAGAAAATAGATTTATTTTTCCCATTTCGTTCATTATTACTTCGAGCCGTTTCGAAGTTTCGGGATGATCTGGCCCGGTGTTGTGCTCATAATATTTAGGCGTAAAGATTATAGCCGTTTTAGCCATCTTTTATTCCAGCATTTTGCAAGTTTTTAAGAAAGTTTCTTCTACGTATTTTCGCAGAGTTAAACCTTCCTTTTTCGCAAGTTTTCTCATCGCTTGATTTACGCCTGTTGTATATTGGATGGCTTTTTTGGTTTTTTCAGTAATGATTTTGGGAATTCCAAGCTTTTTAGCTGTCCGTCTCAGAATCTTTTTACGTAGAATGTCTTTTGATGAAGCAATCTTAAAGTCTGCGGGAAGGCTTAAGGCAAGTTGAATTACCTCCCAGTCAATGAAGGGCATCCTTAATTCTACGTTATGAAAGGAGCACACTTTGTTGTCTCTTTCGAGATTTGACTCATGGAGTGAAACTACGTCTTGATAGAGCTTTCCTTGCAAGCCAACTAAACCGTGTCTGGCATAGTTTTCAAGGTAGCGGTGATATCCACCGAAAAGCTCGTCTCCTCCTTGCCCAGCCATTAAGACGTTGAAGCCAAGTTTGGCTGATTGTTCAGCAACCCAAAAAATAGGTGCCGCGATACTAGCGTTTACTGGGTTGGGTTCTTCAATTAGCCATAGAACTTTTGGCAAGATTTCTTTTACATCGTTTATAGAATATGTGAAAATGTGAAGTGGGATGCCTAAAGCTGTTGCAGCACGCTGCGCAAAAGCAGTTTCCTTCTGTCTCTCTAACGCCACATAGACTAAATGGACATCAACATGACATAGTTTGGTCAAAAAAGCGACTATACTGCTGTCGATGCCTCCAGAAAAAGCCACTGCAACCTCTTTAACGTTTGAAATGCGCTCTTTTGTTGATTGAAACAAGATTTGTTTGAGCTGTTGAGCAGCAGTTTCCATGTCTGATTTTTGTGAAGGCGGTTGAGTTATGATTTTAGCGATTTCAAAACGGAAACCTTTCTCATTGATTACAGCCAATTTTCCAGGTGGAAACGAATTAGCCTTCGTTATGCCTATTTTCCATAGGGCTTTGCGTTCCGAAGCTACGGCACAAATGTTTTCGTTTTCACCGAAATAAAGTGGACATGCTCCAACCGCATCCCGCCCTACTACGATTTCGCCATCTCTTGCTATCGCAAAAACGTAGTCGCCATTAAGGCTTCGAATAAGGTACACCCCTTTGTTTTCAATATCCTCGAGCTTTCCAAGCAAATAGTCTACTTCACTTTTCGAAGGAGCAGGAAACAAGCGACCATCAAAAGCAAAAGTGAAATCTCGGTTTTGGACCGGTTGAGCTTTATCTTTGGACAAGATTTTGGCAAAATTATGACCTACTAAAATGTTCGAGTTCATGTCTTCTTTCCGTAGCTCTTCCACAGTGTTTTTTATCACTACTTTGTGGGGCGAAGCAACCCCAAAGGCATCGGAACCTCGGTGCATTAGCACCTCAAGCATTGTAACAACTACATCAGAGATGTTTGCGCCTTTTTTGTCTACAGCAGCAATCAAAGCACCCATTCATTTTTTCTCCACTTTAAAGGTAGGGGCAAATGGTAAAAAGTTAATCTTTAAAGCAGTATTGCATTAACATGTTTAGGGGGTAGATGAATGCCAATTCTCCCTATAGATACGATGCGCTATGGAACCAAAGAAATGAGAGAGATTTTTGAAGAAGAAAGCAAGCTTAAGCGAATGTTAGATGTTGAAGCTGCTCTTGCATGGGCACATGCCGAAGTTGGGAATGTCCCGCAAAAAGACGCAGAAATAATTATGAAGAAAGCATCAACACGATATGTTAAGCTGAAACGGGTCAAAGCTATCGAGAGCGAGATTAAACATGACGTTGCTTCAATTGTCAGGGCATTAGCTGAGCAATGTGGCTCAAGCGGTGCCTATGTTCATCTAGGTGCAACAAGCTATGACATCGTTGACACCGCAAACGCTCTTCTGCTAAAAGACGCTGTGAAGTTTATCGAACAGAAATTGGACAGCTTGGAGCAGATTTTGATGAAAAAAGCCAGCAAGTTTAAGAGAACAATTATGATTGGGAGGACACATGGTCAACACGCCTTACCAACAACTTTAGGCTTTAAATTCGCAGTTTGGATGCGAGAAAACGCTAGAAACATCCAGCGATTGGGGCAATGCCGTGAGCGTTTGCTCGTTGGAAAAATGACGGGTGCCGTGGGAACTCAAGCAGGTTTGGGTCGACATGCCATGGAGATTCAGAAACTTGTGATGAAGAAAATGGGCATAAAACACGCTGACATTTCCACGCAGATTGTGCAGCGTGATCGCCATGGCGAATTTATTTGTCTCTTAGCTTTAATTGCTTCTTCATTAGACAACATAGCTACAGAAATTCGGGAACTGCAACGACCGGAAATTGCGGAGTTATTCGAGGCTTTTGAATATGAGAAACAGGTTGGGAGCTCTGCAATGTCGCATAAACGTAACCCAGAAACTTGTGAAACGGTTTGTGGATTGGCGAAAGTTTTGAGAGGCTTAGTTTCGCCTTCACTTGAAAACGTTGTAACCTGGCATGAACGGGATTTGACACAGTCTTCAGCTGAACGCTTCGTGATCCCGGAAGCTTGCATTCTAGTTGATCACATGTTGTTCCTAATAATCAATGTTCTAGACAACCTGCGAGTTGACATAGAACGAATGAGGCGGAATTTGAAGATTACACAGGGACGGGCAATGTCTGAGGCTGTCATGACAGCGCTTGTAAAGAAGGGAATGAACCGCCAAGAAGCCCATGAACTTCTAAGAAAGCTGACAATCAAGAGCGAATTAGAAAGTCGTCACTTCAAAGAAGCCTTAGCTGAGAGCGGAAAAATACGGAAGTTCTTAACAGAAACAGAGATTAGTGACGCTCTTAACCCGCAGAAATATTTAGGCACTGCCATCGAGCAAGTAGAGCTAGTTATAAAGAAAACACAAAAAAGAAGAAAAGCAAGAGCACGAACGTGATTTACTTTCCAAATCTACGTTTACGCCGTTGATAAGTTCTCACTGCCCGCAATAAATCAATTCTCCGAAAATCCGGCCAAAACATATCTAGAAAACACAGCTCGCTGTAGGCACTTTGCCACAGCAAAAACCCACTTAGCCGCTCCTCTCCGCTAGTCCTAATAATTAAGTCCGGATCAGGCCTTGGCATGTAAGCTGTATACAAGAATTTCTCAAATGTGCCTTCGTTGATCTTCTCCACTAGTAACTCTCCTTGCTTAACCTTCTCGGCGATTTTCTTGGCGGCATCCACTATCTCAGCTCGTCCTCCATAAGCCAAGGCTATGGTCAAGAACTGTTTATCGTACGCTTGTGTGGCCTTCTCTACTTCCCGAATTAACTCTTGCAGCTTTTTCGGCAGGAGTTCAGCTCGTCCAATAACTTTTACTCGAACCTCATTCTTATGAATGCGTTCATCAGCCAAGATCTCCCGTAACTTTTCCTCAGTAAGACGTAGAATCTCCTCAACCTCTCGTGGCTCCCGTGCAAAATTCTCAGTCGAAAATGAATACAAAGTCACACATCTTACACCTAGATCCAAACACCAATCAAGCAACTGGCTAACTCGTTCAGCTCCGTGTTTGTGACCCATCCACGATTTGAGCAGCTGCTCAGAGGCCCAACGTCTATTGCCGTCTAAAATAATGGCAATGTGCTCTGGCATCTTGCCGCCTTTAACTTGGTGCCAGAGCCACCGTTCGTAAATTCTGTAGGCACCAATTGCCGAAAGTATTCCTTTTAGCATAGTAATGAAACCTCAAAGTTGTGCGTCTTCTAAAGCATGAGCACAAACGCAACTGCGCGTCTTCGGTAGAAGAACAATTGCCTCTTTTAAAACTTGTTCAATGACGAATTTTTTCTTTTCCGCAATCTCTGTTAGTTCGCTGATGGTTTGATGTTTCTGCAAGCCAACGGCCATATTAGAAACGTAGCAGAGTGAAGCATAACACATCTCTAATTCTCGAGCAAGAACAGCTTCAGGCAAGCCAGTCATCCCCACTATGTCACATCCAAAACTTCGAAGCATCTTAACTTCGGTGGGGGTTTCATATCGTGGACCTTCGGTGCAAGCTAAAACTGCTTCATCCCAAACGCTTTCTGCAGCATGTTTTGCCGCTTTTATCAAAGCATCACGAATCTCTGGACAATAGGGCTGAGACATATCTATATGTGTCACAGGGGCACATTCATAGAAAGTTCCTTTTCTAAGCTTAGTGAAGTCCAAAAAATCGTTAGGAACTACCAATTCTCCAAGCTCTAAGCGTCTGTTTATGCCACCCACAGCATTAGTTGCAAAAACTCGTTCCACTCCAAGCAGGTGCAAAGCAAAAATGTTGGCACGATAATTTATACGATGCGGGGGAACTGTGTGACTCAAGCCGTGACGAGAAAGAAAAGCTACGGCTTTGCCTCCGATTCCTCCAACAGAGATTGGCGAAGGCAAACCGTAAGGAGTCCCGATTCGAACATGCTCTACTTCTCTCAGTAAACCTTCTAAACCACTACCCCCAATAAGAGCTACACTAGCTTTGCTCAAATTCTTCAACTTTCTTTTTCCTCTTCTTGAAAAAGCTGCCGTATTTTATATTAATTACAAGAGCTACAAGAGAAATTGCAATAGCCAACAATATACCAATGAATATTGTGAAAACGAGTTCTGCCCATGCCACTGTGGGATCAATAAGAATTTCTGAAACTTGCTTAAATATTTGTGAAGACCAAGCGATCACAACAGTAATAACTAGTGTGCGTAGAAGTCGAATGTCGCGCTTGAAATACCAATGGATTGCTCTTCCAGATAATACTACACAAATCCCAATGACCATTAGGTATATGCCTTGCCCAATAAACTCACCTGTAAACCTTGGCAGCAGACTTAGCCATGCATCCAGAGTTGTTGGTGGAGTGCTAAGACTTGAATAGTATGCTGTTGCTCCGTTTATCCCGAGAAATATTCCGACAGCAGCTGCTATGATTCCTCCAGCAAGGGCAAAGCCTGAAATCTGAACTGGAAGTGGAGGAGGTTCGTATTCTTTGATCCACCGAAGAAAGTTCATCGTTGCTTTGTCAATGCCGAATCCTTTGACAAGAAGAACAGCTCCTAAAACTAGGAGAAAGGCTATCCACGTATAGTATAGCAAGCCCCCAAGATACATGATGGCTAAAATTATTAGCAGGAGTCCTGGAACTCCGAGGGCAACTCGTGAGTAGCGGGGGGTTTCTGTGAGCATCTTGAGATATTTACCGAAAAGTGCTACAGTTTCTTCGATGGATTTGCTGTGTTTGATGATAATTCTTCGAACCGACGTGACAGGCACCCTCGATTCAACCAAGGGGAGTACCGCCTCATCTGAGTATCCATCAGTTACGAGGATGACACTGTTGGCTGGAAAAGCTTTTAAAACTTGTTTTAGTTCTCTGACCAGTTTCCGGTCTGCGTCGACACCGAGCAACTGTGAGCCAGAGATTGTGGCGATTTGGAATTTTTCATGTCGTTGGCCTTGCTTTTTAAGTTGGTCGTAAACTCTCACAGCTTCAAACATGGCGTTGGCGTCTGGCTCTTCGGGATCTTTTAAGGCTAGTGAAACAGCGGCATCAAGATTTTTCTCTCTGCCTAGTATAGGGGTTTTATCTTCTGTCTTAGTGCCTATGTCGCCATCTCGGTCAACGCATAAAATCAGTAATCTTTCTTCTTTTTCTTTTGAAGCCATAGATAGTTTCCACTTTTGTTTGTAGGTTGTCGCAACTTTAACTTTACGTTCTATTAATAAGAGATTTCGTGTGCAGTATAAGTATTTAGCCTATAATTTCTAGAATTTAGACAAGTCCTTTGGATTTCCTGAAGAACATGATACCATTCTTGCCGACAATTATTCGAAGCAGGCGCAGAAAAAGAACATGACCTTTTAGTGCACCGAGAACACGATTAGAAGCAATGTCTATCCAAGTCATCGAATTGAAAAGCCTCATAAAGAAACTGCAAAACAATGGACACCAAACCATACACACACAAAGACCAGACTAGTTGCTCATTGTCAAGCTGGGGCTTAAACTCAAACGCCAATTACACAAAGTAAATGGTAAGAGGGGACATGGGTGTATCGCTATCTTCTTGGAAATCCTTGTGCTGTATGCAGAAGCCTGAACTTTCAGGCGTCAAAACGTGCAGTGAGGAAGTCTCCTATCTGAATTAGACTAAACATTCTCAACCGCGGCAGAATATGTAGCTTGAGGATGAACGTCGCTTTAGGCTGCTTTAAGGTGATTAAGCATTCCATAATTTATTCAGATTGTTGTGGGTTTTGGAAAGTTTGTGCTCTATCAGCAAACGTGATTTCAATTGAATCGTGCAACTGTTCAATGTTAATGGCAGAAATAGTGACTTTTCAGACAAATTCATTAAACTGAACGCGTGGAGAATCATAAAAGATAACAATTCGTTGCGAAGTACATTGTATTCCGCAGGGGTTTCGAGTCGCATTTCAGTTTTCAGGTAAGGAGTTCTCATTGGGCCACAGACCTACCCCCCTCCCCCTATCTTTTGTTACATTCGGGCTTTCAGATATGGATCCTTTGCAAGTGTGAAATGCGCACGGTTGTTTTCAAGAACTTTTTTCTGGAGGAAGTTAACGTTAAGAAAAGCCCAAAACCGCAGGTTTCCTAAGCATCTACTATAGAGGCTTTGGGGATTCCCGGTGTCTGCAGAAATGACTAGGTCTCACATACTTGTGAGACTTAATCTGTGTCACTGAACATTATCTGACTGGTTGCTGTCTCATGTGACTGCTCTAGTTAACTGGTTTGCCATGGGTTCCGCACGCGTAAATTAGGTCTCTTCTTCCGCCAAGAGCTTGAATTCTTCAAGCGTTAGTTTTTTGCCTTGTTCTAGTTCCTTCAACGCTTTCGCTTTCAACTTCTTTCGTGTCTCTTCTTGCTTCAGTGTTCTTTCTTTTTCTTCAGTTTCAGCTAACCCTTTTTTTAGTGCTTTAACCTTCCTCTCGACTGCGATATATTCTTCGCGGATATTCTGTGATTTCTGCTTACTTTGGAGGAAAACTTGGTGATAGTGGTCTGATTCAGGTTGTAATGCTTTTGCTTTGTCTATGGTTTCCATCATTTTCTTGTGGAGTTCTTGGCTTTGGTCGGCCACTTCTGAAAGTCGTGTGTGGAAAAGTTTCGCTTCTTTGTCCATTGCTTTTGTTTTGTCGTGTAATCTTGTGATTTTCTCTTTTGTGTCACTTATTTTTTGGTAGATGTTTAGTTGGACTTCAAGTCGATCTGCCTTTTCAACGAGGGGTTTTTCTTCCTGAAGTGTTAAGGAGGTTGTTTGAATCTTCCATTCGATTTCCTCTTTTTCTTTCCTTAGAGTATTGGCAGTCTGTTTTGGTTTCTTTGCGTTTAGAAGCTGCAACTTTTCTTTGAGTTGTTTGATTTCTTTAATTTTCTTTTTCATTAGCTCTCTTGTCTGGTCTCTTTGCATCTTTAATGTTTTTACTCTGGTATTTGTTGCGTCACGTCTTTCTCTAGTGTTTGCAGCCTCCAATCGCAAGTCCTTAATTTGTTTGTGGATCGCGTTTCTTTTTTCTGCCCATTGCTCCGTTTCTTTGTTGAAAGAGTCTCGTTGCTGTTTAAGAGGTTTGAGTTGTTGGTTTAGTTTTTTTATTTTCTCTATTAGTTCATCAGACAATTTTTTTGCCTCTTTCACTTTCAGTTGATCCAATTTCCAATGGCAAGTCGACGAATCGCTCATGCATATCTACCATCTAGGCGCACGAAAATATGTGTTGTCGGTTGAATGGAGAATGTTGAGGAAAATCCGTTTATCGATGAGTTTGAAACAGGCTTATTCAAGTATGATTCTTGCATCAACCGTTTTTGCTCCCTTCTCATAAACCATAATCGGGTTCAGGTCTAATTCCTTTATTTCTTGGTGATCTGTCACAAGTTTTGAAGTGTTGACTATTATTTCTGCTATGGCGTTAATGTCTAAGGGCGGCTGATTTCTGTATCCTTTCAAAACTGGGTAGGCTTTTATCTCAGTGATCATTAACTCGGCTTCTTGTTTTGTTACTGGAGCAATGCGAAAAGCCACATCTTTTAGAATTTCTACGAAGATTCCGCCGAGGCCGAACATTACTGTTGGACCAAACTGATCATCTTTAATGGCGCCTATTATGACTTCTGTTGAGGATGGAGCCATTTCTTGCACTAGGATACCGAATATTTTCGCGCTTGGCTGATGATTATTCACATTTGCCAGAATTGTTCTGTAAGCCCTTTCCACCTCAGGGCCAGTTTTCAGGTCTAGCATAACACCGCCTACATCAGATTTGTGAATAATATCAGGTGAAACAATTTTTAGCACAACAGGAAAGCCTATTTCTTCAGCAAACTTCACTGCCTCCTCCTCTTTCTTAGCTACTTCAAATCGCGTGACTGGAATGTTATACTCTTGACAAATAGTCTTGGCTTCAGGCTCTAGGAGGCTTTTCCTATTTTCTTTACATACGCTAGCGAGGATTTCTGAAACTTTTCCCATAGCCCAACACTCCTTGACTCATTTTAGACGCTGGAGGCTTAAGATATTTTAGCCTTGACTATTGCTGAATTGTTAAACTTTTGGGTTGCCACCAATAAGAAGCCAGACTATGCTAAGATAAGAAAGCCAAATGAAACATAATTATCTGTCAGCAGTCCACATAAACCTTCAATTACGCTGCCTTAGGTAATTTGCGGAAATCCCTAAATAATCACTTTGCATATTTTTAGAGTTAGACAGCAATTATGGAAGTGATAATATTTTCCATAACCTCTGAGATACAGATCAAAGAATTCAAACAGTGGCTTGGAGACGAAACAGCGAACATTTTGCAGCCTTTTAACGAGCAAGCTAAGAAATTAGTTGACAAAATAAAGGAGAGACTAAACAATGCCCGCAAAGCTTGTGAGAAACTGGCAGAAGAAGGAACTAAAGAAATGGAAAGAGGAAAGGCAGCCCGCAAAGCTAGAGTTACAGAAAAGCTTTCCAGATATTTTCTGAAACAAATCGGCAAAATAGCCTTTCCAGACAAAATGTCCTTCAGTGAACTACATAATCTGCATAAAGATTTAGAGAAAATGTTTTCTTATGTTGCGCGAGAAAGGAATGCTTGGTTTCCCCGAATTTCACCCTTGTTCATAATTACGAGAAAAAAAGTTGACTTCGCATTCACTAGACTAGTAGGTTCCATCTCAGAGTTAGGTAATTTCTTGTCAGCTGAGTATTCAAAGGCAGAAGCCATAGAGAAACTGTTTTTGGAGGCTAATGAAATGATGAGATTACTAGACGAATCAAGCAAGTATGAAGGGCACAGAGCGAGTATTGAAGAGAAGATGCAATTTCTTCAGCAAAAGATGGAAGAAAGCGAAAAAAACAGCGAATCTATTAAAAGCAGTGCGGAACTCGGCGATCTTGCTGAAATGAACCGGAAAATTCAACAGCTAAGAAAACAGGTGAAATACGATTTGAGGCATCTTCAAAAACCTTTCATGAAGTTTGCAAATCTGACAAGGGGTCCCGGGTACACTCTTTCCGCAGAAGAGATAGAAAAGCTTAGCCACTACTTGGATGATTCGTTTATTGCTTTTGCTACCGAAAAGCCTGGTTACCCGACGCTTAAAAGTATATTAAGAAAGATAGAACGGGCGATGGATGGAGGAAAACTCAAGCTGAAGAGTAGCCGTTTGAGAAAGGGCAGAGAGGAAATCAATGCAATTCTGAACAAAAATAAATTGGATAGCTTGCATCAAGACTGTACACACGCTTTTTCATTAAATCAGCAGTTGATCTCTTCAAAGGAAACACAAGTAGCACAAAGAAAAGCCAAACAACTACAAAGGAGATTCGAGGAACTGCGAAAACGAAAAGACGCATCTGGAGCTAGGCTAGATACACTGGTAAAAGAGCATAAACAACTACTGAAAAAGGTTAACGAACAAAAGAAGATGCTGGAGAAATTAGTGTACGAAATCTTGGAAAAGAACGTTAAAATAAAGCTTAGATAAGAACGACCATGTTACATGTCAAGAATTGTGCGTGCAAGTCGAAAAGCCATAAGAAAAAAGGCGCTGCGGATTCCTTTTCTTCCTTACTGTGAAAATCACGTTTCTTGCAACGCGGCGACCTTTCTATATAAACCGAAAAAGAGAAGCCATAGAAATGTATCAAGGTTAGATCGGCGAAAAACACCTCATTCTATCTGGTTATAGGAGCTTTGCAACTTCAGACGAACGATTTTTAAGGACATGATTATGAAAACGACTAGTGCAGAGACACATTGTTAAAGAAAAGACAGGTAAGAATCACTATCGTGCATGTCTCTAGCGAATTTGTGGATTGGGCTTGCTCAGATGCTCGTTTTCACAACTCAATGGTTTCACCGTAGTGGCTTGCGACTATAACAACATCGTAAATGTTGATTACTCCATCTTCCACCAAATCAGCTCTCGGGTCCCAGCAAGGCTCTCCTTCCAAACATCCATAGATTCCAGTAACAGCAACAACATCGAAAATGTCTACATCTCCGTCACCGTCAATGTCGGGGTTCATCTTTACTTTTACTATGCCATCGACATAGACATTGTCTAGGGTATCGGTTTCACCCTTTACAGTGCTTGCAATCGCACTTATGGAGTATTTGCCACTTAGTGTGCTTGTTGTATTCCAAGAGAAGATTAATGTTGTTTGCTCCGTTGGAGCCAAGTTAATAACCGTAAGTGTTTGAATGGCGTTAAGTGTGGGTGGATTGAGCTGCTCGAAGGCTTGGTTAGATATGATGAATCCATTGATGGCGACGTTGTTAATATACCAGCCCTCCTCGAGGTGCCCTAAGTCGGTCATGTAGCGGAAGCCCAGAAGCACAGTCTCTCCAGCGTAGTCGCTGAGGTTAAACGTCATTGTCATCCACTCTGGCCAGCCTTCACCAGTTCCAGTGAATCCTGGAAGATTTGCAATAATGCTTGAATCCGTGTCAGGTTGATGCTCGTGAGTGGTATACGCATTTTCTAGGGAAGCCCACGTTGCTCCTTCATCGGTAGAGATTTGAACGAACCCGAAGTCATAGAGGTGCTCGATATTATATTTAGTTTCAAAAGTCAACATGGGGCTATCAGCAGGTATGCTAGTTGAAGTTACTAAAAGAAAATCTCCTGAGTTTTTGCCATTTGAATACCATACGAGGTTGCTATCCATCTCGATTAGGTGCCACCCATGAACTTCTGAAGCATAAAGAGTAACGTTGAATGTTTCAACCTCTGTGCCCTCGTTCGCTACGATAACTGAGACGTTGAGGACTTGATGCTTGTAAACCTCAGTTGTAGAAGTAACATTAACTATTGCTACGTCGGGTATGCCCCCAAGGATCGTCTTGGCAGCTTGCACTGAACCAAACGCCCCATCATCATCAGTCACAGTCAACACCACAGCGAAAGTCTCATTAACAAGATAGGCGTGTTCAACGACCATCCCAGTAGCATTAGTGCCATCACCGAAATCCCAGAAGTAGCCGGTAATGTACCCATCCGAGTCATAGCTTGCAGAGGCATTGAAGTCGATGATTTCGCCAACATAAGCAGTTTCTACTGATTCTGTGAATGATGGAACTGGCAACCTGTTTAAGACGGTTTTGACTACAGTAGCACTATTCGTTGCTCCTTTGTCATCAGTGACTGTTAACGTGACTGTATAGTTGCCATTGTCGACAAAACCATGTTCAACAACTATTCCAGTTGCGTTTGCACCATCGCCAAAATCCCACAAGTAGCTGGCAATGTACCCATCTGAATCATAACTATTAGAAGCATTAAAGATTATTGTCTCGCTCGTATAGACTGTTTCCGCCGACTCTATAAATGATGCAATAGGCAGTTCGTTTTCAAGGATCGTCTTGGCAGCTTGCACTGAACCAAACGCCCCATCATCATCAGTCACAGTCAACACCACAGCGAAAGTTCCATTAATAGAATAAGTATGACTAACTGTAACGCCTGTTGCATTAGTGCCGTCGCCAAAGTCCCAGAGATAGTTAGCAATATACCCATCGGCATCATAGCTATCCGAAGCGTCAAACGCAATAGGGACGCCAACCCAAGAAGTTTCGGTAGATTCCACAAAATTGGCTACTGGGGATCTGTTTAAAACCATTAGCCTTACTGTTGTTGTGTTCTGCGCCACATCATCATCTGTAATGGTTAGAGTCACGAGGTAACGTCTGTCGTATGAGTAAGCGTGATTGACGATGACGCCGTACGCGGTGTTGCCGTCGCCGAAATCCCAGAAATATGAGACAATTGTTCCATCTGGATCATAACTCTCAGAAGCATTAAAGGTAATGACCTCACCAGTATAAACTGTTGTAGAAGATGTTGTGAAAATTGCTACAGGAAGCCTATTTAAGATAGTTTTGATGGCACTTGCTGAGGATGTTCCTCCGTTGTTATCTACAAGTGTCAGTGTAACTGTGTATTGCCCATCATCATCATACACATGGGTTACTACGATGTCTGTGGCGTTGGTTCCATCACCGAAATCCCATAGGTAACTAAGAATGAAACCGTCAGAATCATAACTCTCAGAAGCATTAAAAGTAATGACCTCACCAGTATAAACTGTTGTAGAAGATTCTGTGAATAATACTACTGGAACCCTGTTGAGAACCGTTTTAGTGGCGCTGACCGTGTACGTTGCTCCTCTGTCGTCTGTGACGTTAAGCGTTACTGTATAGTTACCATCATACAAATAGGTATGTTCAACAGCCACATCCGTGGCGTTGGTTCCATCACCGAAATCCCAGAAATAACCAGCGATAGCGCCATCTAAGTCGTAGCTGCTAGAGGCATTGAACGTGATGGTTTCACCTTGATAGATTGTTTCTGCGGACTCTGTGAATAATGCAACAGGTGGCTCGTTCCAAAGAATGGTCTTGGTAGCAGTTGTCGCATCAGAAGCTCCCTCATTGTCCGTTACATTTAGTGTCACCGTGAACGTTCCGTTAAGAGAATAAACATGTCCAACGATTACTCCAGTGGCATTAGTGCCATCACCGAAATCCCAGAAATAACTAACAATGAAACCATCAGAATCATAACTACCAGAAGCATTAAACATGATAGATTGACTAGTGTAAACAGTTTCTCCCGATTCTGTGAATACAGCAACAGGGGAACTATTCAAGACTGTCTTAATAGCTGATGTAGAGTTGTAAGCATCATCATCGTCGGTGACAGTGAGGGTTACAGTGTATGTTCCGTTATCTGTGTATGAGTGACTCAGGGCAACGCCAGTGGCGTTTGTACCATCACCGAAATCCCAGAAATAACTAACAATAACACCATCCGGGTCATAACTATCCGACGCATTGAAGGTAATGGCCTCGCCAGTATACACTATTTCTGTTGATTCTGTAAACAATGCGACTGGTGACCTGTTTAAGATGGTTTTGCTTGCAGAGGCAGTGTTTATTGCTCCATTGTCATCAGTGACTGTTAACATGACTGTATAGTTGCCATTGTCGGCATAGCCATGTTCAACAACTATTCCGGTTGCGTTTGTGCCGTCTCCAAAATCCCAGAAGTAGCTAGTTATATAACCATCCGAGTCATAGCTGTTAGAAGCATTGAGGTAAATGGCTTCGCTAGTGTAGGCGGTTTCTGTAGACTCGGTGAATGACGCTACAGGTTTTTCATTCCAAAGAATAGTCTTGGTAGCTGAAGTTGAGTCTGAAGCGTCATCATCATCCGAGACTGTTAGAGTAACAGTGTAGGTTCCGTTTATGGAATAAGCGTGCTCGACAACAATGCCCGTGGCGTTGGTTCCATCACCGAAATCCCAGAAATAACTAACAATGAAACCATCAGAATCATAACTACCAGAAGCATTAAACATGATAGGTTGGCCTACATAAACGGTTTCAGCAGACTCTGCGAATGATGCCATTGGAGGCATGTTTAACACAGTCTTGGCCGAAGTTGTGTTCTCACTTACACCGTCATCATCAGTAACCGTTAATGTCACTGTGTAATCTCCGTCATCGATGTATGTATGTTCAACGGTCATGCTGGTTCCATTTGCTCCGTCACCGAAATCCCAGAAATAACTAACAATAGTACCATCCGGGTCATAACTTGCTGAGGCATTGAAGTATATGGTCTCGCCGACGAGCACGCTTTCCGCGGACTCGGTGAAGGATGCCACAGGAGGCCTATTCAGGACGGTTTTGGTGGCTGACGTTGAGGCTGAAGCGCCGTCGTCGTCAGTCACGGTTAAGGTGACCGTATAAAGTCCATCTTCACTATATGCATGTCCAACCGTGACGCCTGAGGCGTTAGTGCCATCGCCAAAGTCCCAGAAGTAACTAACAATAGTGCCGTCGGGGTCGTAGCTGTCGCTGGCGTCGAACGAGATAACCTCGTTGGTGTAGACTGTTTCTGCCGATTCGGTGAAAACGGCTACGGGGGGTCTATTCAAAACGTTTGTAGATCCTGTGGCTGTGGTAGTTGCTCCATCATCGTCAGTCACTACAAGGGTCACCATGTAGGTTCCATCACCTGTGTATGCGTGGTTAACTATAACGCCCGTGGCGTTGGTACCGTCGCCAAAGTCCCAGAAGTAACTAACAATAACCCCGTCAGGATCAGAGCTACCCGATGCGTCAAACTGAATGATCTCACCTGTATATACCACGGTTGCAGACTGAGTAAACGTAGCTACTGGGGGTCGGTTCAAAACTGTCTTAACCGAGGTAGCGATGGCAGTTGCTCCATCGTCATCTGTTATTATGAGAGTTACCGTGTAGGTTCCATTATCTGCGTAGGCGTGGCCTATAGTGACGCCTGAGGCGTTAGTGCCATCGCCAAAGTCCCAGAAAAAGCTAACAATAGTGCCGTCGGGGTCGTAGCTGTCGCTGGCGTCGAACGAGATGATTTCGCCTGTATTAACGGTTTCTGTGGACTCAGTAAAGACGGCGACAGGCGGCCTATTCAAAATAGTCTTAGTGGCTGACGTTGGAGTCGAAGCTCCGTCGTTGTCTGTAACAGTGAGCGTCACTGTATAGTTTCCGTCATCCATGTATGAATGAACTACAACTGTGCCGGTTACGTTAGTGCCGTCGCCAAAGTCCCAGAAGTAACTAACGATGGAACCGTCAGGATCATAGCTTTGAGATGCGTTGAACGTGATAGTCTCGTTCGTGTAACCAGTTTCCGTAGACTCGGTGAAGACTGCTATAGGCGGTGTATTTAATACTATCTTGGTGGAGCTCGTTGATGATGTCGCTCCATCATCATCTGTGATGGTCAGCGTCACTGTGTAGTTTCCATCATCTGCGTATGAGTGATCTACTGTGACGCCGGTAGCATTGGTTCCATCTCCGAAATCCCAGAAGTAACTAACGGTAGTACCATCTGGGTCGTAGCTGTCTGAAGCATTAAAGTATATGGTTTCCCCAGTATAGACGGTTTCTGCAGACTCCGTGAAGGATGCTATTGGGGGTCTGTTCGAGACAGTCTTAGTTGAGGAAGCAGTAGCAGTAGCGCCATCGTCGTCGGTTACGGTTAGTGTAACAGTGTATGTTCCATTATCTGTGTATGCATGAGAC